>JBOHST010000194.1:0-18640 GCA_050733375.1 Gemmatimonadales bacterium | reverse complement strand
TCAAGGACGGCGTGATCGCCGACTTCGACGTGACCGAGAAGATGCTCCGCTTCTTCCTCAAGACGATCATCGACCGCCACCTCTTCCGCGTGAAGCCGAAGGTGATCGTGTGCGTGCCGAGCGGCATTACGGAAGTGGAGCGGCGCGCCGTGCGCGACTCGGCCCAGTCGGCGGGGGCGAAAGAAGTCTACATGGTGGCTGAGCCGATGGCCGCCGCGATCGGTGTCGGGCTGCCGGTCGAGACGCCGACGGGGAACATGGTGATCGATATCGGCGGGGGGACCACCGAGATTGCGGTGATCGCGCTCTCGGGGATCGTGTCCGATACCTCGATCCGCACCGGAGGAGACGAGCTGGATCAGGCGATTGTCCAGTTCATGCGCAAGAACTACAATCTCCTCATCGGCGAGCCGACCGCGGAGCAGATCAAGATCCAGATCGGCTCGGCGGCGCCGGTGGGAGAGGAACGGGAGATGGAGGTGAAGGGGCGCGACCTCGTCTCGGGCATCCCGAAGATCGTCCGGGTGCATTCGAGCGAGGTCCGGGAAGCGGTACAAGAGCCGATCCAGCAGATTGTGGACGCGGTGCGACGGGCGCTGGAGATCACCCCGCCGGAGCTCGCGAGTGACATCGTGGACCGCGGCATCGTGATGACGGGGGGCGGGGCGTTGATCCGCGGACTGGATGTGCTGCTGCAACAGGAAACCGGCCTGCCGATTCACCTCGACGAGGATCCGATGACCTGCGTGGTACGCGGCACCGGTCGCATCCTCGACGATCCCGAGAAATACCGCAACGTTCTGACCACCTAGTCGCATGGCGCTCGGCGCGGATCGCTACGCCACGCGCGGCGACACGCTCGTTTTTCTGGGCTGCGTCGCGCTCTCTCTCGTGGTGATGAGCCTGCCTTCCGGAGCGCGCGACCCGCTCGCGGGCGGACTGCGCCGCACGGTGCTGCTGCCGTTCCTCCAGCTCCAGCGGCAATCCGAGCTGGTGCGCACCTCGCGCACCCGGTTCTCCCAAGTCGTTGCGGAGCGGGACTCGGCGGTGCTGGCCACCGCGTTTCAGGGCGAGCTGCGTGCCGAGAACGAGCGGCTTCGTGCCCTGTTGGGGCTCAGGAGCCGGCTCGGCTCCGGCTTCGTGCCCGCCGAGGTGCTGCACCAGGCCACGCCAACTGACCCCCTCACCGTTGTGATCTCGGCCGGCTCTCGACAGGGCGTGCGACGGCTCGCTCCGGTCGTGTCACCCGAAGGACTGCTCGGCATCGTGAGCGTGGTCGATGCCGGGACGAGCGTCGTGGCGACGTGGGCCCACCCGGATTTCCGTGCGAGCGGTATGGCGGCGGACGGCAGTGTGTTCGGCATCCTCGCGCCGCACGGCACGAGTGGGCCGGGAGTCTGGCTGCTCGAGTTGCGCGGCGTCCCTTATCGCCAGGCGGTCCCCACCGGCACGGTGATTCTTACCTCCGGACTCGGTGGCGTGTTGCCACGCGGACTTCCCGTCGGCACGGTGATCGGCATCGCCAGCGAAACGGAGTGGGAGCGGACCTACCTCGTCCGCCCGGCGGCGCCCCCGGGATCGGTGTCTCATGCGATGGTCCTCGGGATGCCCCGCGGCGTGGACCTGCGCGGCGCCTTTGTGCCTGATTCGCAGGCGGCGAGGCCATGAGACGCGGGGATCGCCTACGGTTTTGGCTGGTGCTGGCACTGCTCGTGGTGCTACAGTTCTCGGTGCGCAGCCGGCTCGGCCACGACCGCGTCGCGCCCGATTTCCTGCTGCTCGCGTTGCTGATCTACACCATTCGGGGGCGGCCGGGCGCGAGCGCGGTGGCGGGGTTCGTGGTGGGGTTGCTGCGTGACGCGCTGACGCCCGCGAGCTTCGGCGCCGGCGCGCTGGCGCACACGCTGGTGGGGTACCTCTCTGCGTGGTCGAAGGCGGTGTTCTTCGCCGAAAACCTGGTGGTCAATGGGGGCCTGTTCTTCGCTGGGACAATGCTGCGCAACATCGTGATCGCGCTCGCCTCGGGAAAGCTCGCCGGCCCACAGATGGTGTGGGAGCTCCTGGTCTGGTCCCCGTTACAGGGACTCACCACCGCCATGACCGGGGTGGTGGTGCTGGTCCTGTTCCGGCACTGGCTCGCCATCCGATTGGGGGAATCGTGAGCCGCCTTCCTCCGCACCAGCTCGACGCCAAGCTGCGCACCGCACGCGTCTTCGTGTGGATCTCGATCGGCATCATCACGATCGCGTACTTCCGGACGCAGATCCTGGGATACGGCAAGTACGAGCTCCAATCGGAGTCCAACCGGCTCCGCCCGATCACGCTTCCCGCACCGCGGGGCGTGATCGTCGATCGTCATGGTGCGGTGATCGCCGAGAACGTGCCGGGCTACACTGTGGCGCTGCTGCCCGGTCCGGAGCCCGAGCTACGCAAGCGGTTGCGACAGATCGCCCGGTTCGTCAACCTCGACTCGGCGGCCATCGAGCGGGTGTTGCAGCGGTACCGCCGCGCGCCCTACCAGCCAGCGCTGGTCCTGGCCGACGCGCCATTCGACGTCGTCTCCGAGCTCGAGGAGCGGCGGCTCGTGCTGCCGGGGATCGTGATCCAGAGCGAGCCGAAGCGTCAC
Source organism: Gemmatimonadales bacterium (assembly GCA_050733375.1). GTDB lineage: Bacteria > Gemmatimonadota > Gemmatimonadetes > Gemmatimonadales > GWC2-71-9 > DASTHG01. The sequence continues at coordinate 16,014 of JBOHST010000194.1, read as the reverse complement.
TATCCGGACAGCGCGGTCGTCGCGCATCTCGTGGGGATCGTGGGCGAGGTGACCGAGCAGGATCGGGCCGGCCGACGCGACGATCCGCTGCGACTCGGTTCGCTGATCGGGAAGGACGGCTTGGAGCGTTCCTACGACGATACGCTGCGCGGCGATGACGGCGCGCGGTCTATCGAGGTCAGTGCCCGCGGGTACGTCGTGCGCGAGGCGAGCACCGCCCCGACCCTCAACCCGGTGGCCGGGGCCACGCTCCGGACCACGATCGACCTCGACCTGCAGCGCTATATCGCCCGGGTATTCCCGCCGGGGATGCGCGGGGCGATCGTGGCGCTTCAGCCGAACACCGGCGAGATCCTCGCACTCTACAGCGCCCCGGGGTACGACCCCAACGCCTTCGTGGGCGGCGTGTCGGCTGAGTACTGGCGCGCTCTCAACGAGAGCGATGCGCACCCACTCGTCGACCGGGCGATCCAGGCGCGCTATCCGCCGGGATCCACTTGGAAATTGGCGCTTGCGGCGATGGCATTGCGGCGCGGCGTCGCGACGATGCGCACCCGGATGCCGATCCCGTGTCGGGGCGGTCTGCAGTATGGTGACCGGTATTTTCGCTGCTGGCGCGCGGAGGGGCACGGCACCCTGACGCTCGAGCAAGCGATCGCGCACAGCTGTGACGTGTATTTCTACCAGCTCGGTTTGAAGCTCGGGCTCACATCGTTGCTCGAGGATGGGAATGCGTTGGGATTCCGCTCGCGCACCGGGGTCGACCTTCCTGGTGAGTTGCAGCCGGTGTTTCCAAGCGGGACGGAGTACTTCGACCGGATGTACGGTCCGCGGCACTGGAGCTCGGGCGTCACCTTGAACCTGGCGATCGGGCAGGGGGAGAACACCCAAACGCTGCTCAACATGGTACGCTTGTACCAGATGTTGGCGAGCGATGGGAAATCCCGCGTCCCCTACCTGGTCCGCCCGGGGCCGGGGCCGAGCGACGATCTCGAGCTCACCCCCGAACAGCTCGCCGGGTTGCGCCAGGCGATGATCAACGTCGTGGAACGGGGCACGGCCCGTCGGGCGCGCCTGCGTCGCCTCCGAATAGCCGGGAAGACCGCGACATCGCAGAATTCGCACGGCCCAGACCACGGCTGGTTCATCGGGTTCGCGCCGGCCGAACGCCCCGAGATCGTGGTGGGCGCGGTGATCGAGTTTGCGCGCCATGGTGACGCTGTCGCCCCGATCGTGACCCGAGTGATTGCGCACTACCTCGGCGCCGACACGACGGCGACGTTTCAGTATCTACTGCCAAGCGACAGTGCGCCGCGTGAAACACAGCTCCTGGGCGCTCCGCCGGCCGACTCCCTGACCGATAGCACGCGTGCTCCAGCGATTCCGTAGCCTCGATCGGCCACTCGTCATCCTGGTGACGCTGCTCGTCGTGTATGGCCTGTTGATGCTGTACTCGGCCGGCCAGACCGACGTCCCGACGGTCGTTGCCACCATCTGGCAGCGTCAGCTGGCGTGGCTGGCGCTGGGGATCGCGTGCGCCGTCGTCATGTTCCGCGTCTCGCCACGGCTGCTGGAGTGGGCCACGCCCTATGTGTACGGGATCGCCGTGTTCGTCCTGCTGCTCACGCTGCTGTTCGGCACCGGCGCCGGCACGGCGGCGAGCAGCAAGTCCTGGATCGCGATCGCGGGCCAGCGGCTGGGTCAGCCGGCTGAGCTCGCCAAACTGGCCGTAGTCCTGATGCTCGCGCGCTGGTTGGCCGAGCGGCGTGAGCCACCGGCCACGTTGCGCGATCTGCTGTACCCCGGGCTGATCACGCTCGTCCCATTCGGGCTCGTCGTGTTGCAACCGGATCTAGGCAGCGCCATCGTCTTCGTGGCGATTCTGTTTTCGATGCTCTACTGGGCGGGCACGCGGCCCGCGCTGCTGCTGCTGCTGGCCTCCCCGGCGATCGGTCTCGTGCTGGCGTTCTCCACGGTCGTGTGGGGCGCCTGGATCGTCCTGCTGTTCCTCTTCGTCCTGTGGCTCCGTCCCTATGTCTGGGAGGGGCTGACCGTGATGCTCGCCAACGTGTTGATGGGAGTCATCGCGCTGCCGTTCTGGCGACACCTGGCGCCCTACCAGCAAAGCCGCTTGTTGGCGTTTCTCAATCCGGAGGCCGACCCCCGCGCGACCGGATGGCACATCATCCAATCGAAGGTCGCGATCGGCTCAGGCGGCTGGTTTGGCAAGGGGTACACGCTCGGCACGCAAAAACGGCTCGCCTTCCTTCCGGCGCAGCACACCGATTTCATTTTTCCGGTGATCGCAGAAGAGCTGGGCTTCGCCGGTGTGGTCGTGGCGCTCGCGCTGTTGACCGGGTTGCTGCTCGTCTTGTTGCGCGTCGCGCGGCGTGCCACCGATCCGTATTCGAGTGTTTGCGTGTTCGGCATCGCGGGGATGTTGTTCGCGCACATCGTGGAAAACGTCGGGATGGCCGTGAATCTGATGCCGGTCACCGGCATCCCGTTGCCGTTCTTCTCGTACGGCGGATCGTTTCTCCTCACGTGTTTTCTCGCCATCGGGATCGCCCTGCGGGTTGCGTGGGAATCCCGACAGTCGGGCTATGCCGACCCGTCGCAATGAGTTACGACGCAAGGCCTAGCGCCGGGAGAAGGCCAGGTCCAAATTGTGGCCTTCCGCACCCCGATCTCCTGAATGGCGTGGTTCAAAAAAGAGCGTAAGCCTCGCACCTCTGAGCGCGTGAAGCTGGAGATTCCGGCCGACGCCTGGGAGAAATGCGACGTGTGCGGGCACATCGACATCAAGGAACGCTTCGTGCGCGCCTTGAACGTGTGCCCGAACTGCGGGGCCCACCGCCGCATCAGCGCCCAAGAATACATCGACATCCTGGTCGACGAAGGCTCCTGGCATGAGCTCGATGGCGGGCTCAAGTCCAGCGACCCGTTGCATTTCGAGAACTATCGCGAGCGCATGCAGGCGGCGGTGAAGAAGGCCGGCCCGCTGGAAGCGATTCGCACTGGCTACGCGCGTCTCGACGGCATGCCGATCAACCTGGGCGTGATGGATTTCGGCTTCATGGGCGGTTCCATGGGCTCGGTGGTGGGGGAGAAGATCGCCCGGTTGGCGCGACGGTCGATCGACCGCGATACCCCGCTCATTATCGTGTCGGCGTCGGGCGGCGCGCGGATGCAGGAGGGCGTGCTGTCGCTGATGCAGATGGCGAAGACATCGGTTGTGATGGCCGAATTGGCTGACCGCGGGATTCCCTTCGTCTCGATCCTCACCAATCCGACGACCGGTGGCGTGTCGGCGTCTTACGCGATGCAGGGAGACGTCATTCTCGTCGAGCCCGGAGCGGTGGTCGGCTTCGCCGGCCCGCGGGTGATCAAGCAAACGATCGGGCAGGATCTCCCGGAGGGCTTCCAGACCGCGGAGTTCCTGCTGGACCATGGCATGATCGACGCCGTCGTGCCGCGCAGCGAGCTGCGCGGGACCACCGCGCAGCTGCTGCGACACATGGCCGGCCGTGCGCCGGCGGAGGCGGGCGACTGACCCCGCCGTCCTTCGCGGACTCCTGCCGTTTTCTGTTTCCCCGACAAGCCGGCCGCATCAAGTGGAGCCTCGATCCGACCCTGGAACTGCTCGAGGCGATCGGCCACCCAGAGCGGCAGTTTCCCTCGATCCACGTCGGCGGCACGAACGGCAAGGGCTCCACGTGTGCCTTCCTGACGGCGGCCCTGCGGGCGCGGGGGTTCCGGGTCGGGCTGTACACGTCCCCGCACCTCGTGTCGGTGCGCGAGCGCGTGCTCGTGAACGATGAGCCGATTCACGAGCAAGCGTTCGCCGAGTGGACCGCGGTGCTCGAGCCGCACATCGAGCGCACCGAGGCGAGCTTTTTTGAGGCGATGACCGCGATCGCGTTTGCCGACCTGGCCTCCCGTGACGTGGACATCGCGGTAGTCGAGGTGGGCCTGGGGGGACGACTCGACAGCACGAACGTCATCACGCCCTTGACGAGCGTGGTGACAAAGATCGCCATGGAGCACGCCGACTACCTCGGGCCGGACCTCGCGGCGATCGCGCGCGAGAAGGCCGGAATCGCCAAGCCGGGCGTCCCATTCGTGACCGGCGAGCAGGATCCGGAAATCCGGCAGGTCCTGGTGGAGGAAGCGCAGCGACTTGGCGCCCACCCGATCGTGCGGGTCGGCGGGGACCAGACACCCCCCGAAGCGATCAAGCTCGGGCTGCGCGGCCCGCATCAGTGGGACAACGCGTGGGTGGCGCTCGGGGCCCTGAACGCCCTGCCGCGCCCATTCGGGCCGTTCGGTCCGTGGGTTCCACCGGCCTTCGCCGATGCCTTCATTCCCGGCCGGTTCGACGTCCGCGGACGATGGATTTTCGACGTGGCCCACAACCCCGATGGGATGCGGGTCCTGGCGGTCGCGTTGCGCGACTACAATCCACCGCGCCCGCTGCATGCCTTGGTTGGCATCCGCAACGACAAGGACTGGCCGGCGATGCTGGCCATGCTGCGGCCCACTGTCGATCGACTGCTGCTGACCGTCGCTCCATCGGTGCCGGGGCACCAGCGGTGGGCTGAAGGAGACTTCGCGGGCGGCCCGCTGGGTGATGACCCCGTCTACTTCGAGCCAGACTTCGACCGCGCGTTGGCGCAGATCCGGGACGGCGCCCATACGGTGCTCGTCACCGGCTCGTTCCACACTGTCGGTGACGCGATGGCGCGCTTGCCCGGGCTCGCGCCGCTCGGCTAAATTGTTGTGATGCAAGGGAAAGCGCTTCCCGGCTTTCGCGACGTTTACCCCGACGATCTAGCGCTTCGCAACCACATTTTCGCCACGTGGCGCAGCATCGCCGCCCGCTACGGGTTCGAGGAGTACGACGGCCCACCGCTCGAGCCACTGGAGCTGTATACGCAAAAGAGCGGCGCGGAAATCGAGGGGCAGCTATACACCTTTCGCGACCGGGGAGAGCGGGACGTCGCCCTCAGACCCGAGATGACCCCGACGCTCGCCCGAATGGTGGGGGCGCGCGGGCAGGCCCTGAAAAAGCCGATTCGCTGGTTTTCGATCCCCCAGCTGTTCCGCTACGAGCGACAGCAACGCGGCCGTCTGCGGGAGCATTTCCAGCTCAATATGGACCTGATCGGCGAGCCGGGGCCCTTGGCGGATACCGAGCTAATGGCGGCGGCGATCGACATCGTGCGGGCGTTCGGCCTCGGGCCGCAGGTGGTGCAGGCACGCATATCGGATCGCCGCGTGCTGCGCGCGTTGTTGACCGGGAACGGGGTGCGCGAGGACCAGCTCCCGGTGGCGTATGCCGTGATCGACAAGAGCGAGCGGGATCCGCACGACGTGCTCGCCGCGAAGTTGCAGGACGCAGGACTCGGCCCGGCCGAGACGGCGGCGGTGTTCGCCGTCGCGGCGCTGAAGGGAATCGAGGCTGTTGATGCGGCCCTAGCCGCGGTGCCGGGCGGAACCGAGGCAGGGGAACCCCTGCGCGAGTGTCACCGCGCGCTCGACGCGATGGGCCTAGGAGAATTCGTCCGCGTGGACCTGACGATCGTCCGCGGCCTCGCGTATTACACCGGGATCGTATTCGAGCTGTTCGACGCGGGCCAACGCCTGCGCGCCCTGTGCGGCGGCGGGCGGTACGACGGCCTGCTCAAGGCGCTGGGGGGCGCGGATCTGCCCGCGCTCGGGTTCGGGATGGGGGATGTGGTGCTGGGGGAGCTGTTGAAGGAGCACGCCGTCACGCCCCCGGTGGTGCGACGTCTCGACGCGTTCCTCGTGGCGGTGAGCGGCGAGGACATCGCTCCCGTCCTGCGGCTGGCGCACGAGCTGCGGGAACGCGGGATCGCCGTCGAGTACGGTCTGCGACTGCAGGCGATCCGCAAGCAGCTCGAGCTGGCGGTTGCCCGGGGTGCGCCGCGCGCCGTCATCATCGGGCCGGACGAGCGCAAGAACGGCGAGAGTGTGGTGCGGGATCTCGTGTCCGGCAACGAGCAACGCGTGCCGCTGGCCCAGATCGGCACGATGCTGCGGGCCCATGGATAAAGTCAATCTCGCCGAGAAGCTCGCCCGGGTGTCCGAGCACTGGTCGCCCAAGATCGTGGGCGAGCTCAACGGCCAGCAGGTAAAGGTGGTGAAGTTCCTGGGCCCGTTCGTGTGGCACCACCACGAGCACGAAGATGAGCTGTTCTACGTGGTGAAAGGGCGATTCCGCATGGAATTCCGCGATCACTCGCTGGACGTCGCGGCCGGGGAGTTCCTTATTGTGCCGCGAAGGGTCGAGCATCGGCCGGTGGCGGACGAAGAAGTGGAAGTGATGTTGTTCGAGCCGGCCGGGACGCTGAATACCGGCAACGTGCGCAACGCTCGGACGGTGGAGCGGCTCGAGCGACTCTAGACGGCGAACCCATCAAGAGGGGCACGTCCCGGGACAATGGCCCAGGCACAGAAGATCACCCCACGCGCCAAGGATTTCAGCGAGTGGTATAACGACGTCATCATGCAGGCCGAGTTGGCGGATTATTCGCCGGTGCGCGGCTGCATGGTGATCCGCCCGCTGGGCTACCGCATCTGGGAACTGATGCAGCGTGCCCTGGACGACATGTTCAAGGCCACAGGGCACCAGAACGCCTACTTCCCGCTCTTCATTCCCCAGAGTTTCCTCGCCAAGGAAGCGGAGCACGTCGAAGGCTTCGCCAAGGAAGTGGCGATTGTCACGCACACCCGTCTCAAGGCCACCGGCAAGACCGGAACGGGGGCGGTAATGCCCGATCCCGCCTCGGCGCTCGAAGAACCGCTCGTCATACGGCCCACGTCCGAGACGATCATCTACGCGATGTTCGCCAAGTGGATCCAGAGCTACCGCGACCTGCCGCTGTTACTCAATCAGTGGTGCAACGTCGTGCGCTGGGAGCTGCGCACACGTCTGTTCCTGCGCACCACCGAATTCCTCTGGCAAGAAGGGCATACGGCGCACGTCGATGAGGCCGACGCCGAGCGCGAAGCGCGCTTGATCCTCTCGATCTATCGCACATTTGTCGAAGAGTGGCTCGCCATGCCGGTGATCACCGGCGTCAAGACCGATAGCGAGAGGTTCGCCGGGGCGCTCCGCACCTATGCCATCGAAGCAATGATGCAGGATCGCAAGGGGCTGCAGGCCGGTACGTCGCACAACCTCGGGCAGAATTTCTCCCGGGCGTTCGAAGTACAGTACCAGACGGCGGCGGGCGGCCTGGAGCACGTCTGGAATACCTCGTGGGGCGTCTCCACGCGGCTCGTGGGCGGGCTGATCATGATCCACTCCGACGATTTCGGCCTGGTGTGCCCGCCGCGGCTTGCCCCCGTCCAGGTGGCGATCGTCCCGATCTGGAAGACCGACGAAGAGCGCGCGCAGGTGTTGGGCGTGGGGGAGCAGGTGGAGCGCGAGCTGAAGGCGGCCGGCCTGCGCGTGATCCTGGACGCGCGCGACACTATGAAGCCGGGGGCGAAGTATTTCGAGTGGGAGGCGCGCGGCGTGCCCCTGCGCTTCGAGCTCGGCCCCCGGGACGTGGCGGCCGGGCAGGTGATGGCGGCGCGGCGGACGGGCGGCAAGGCGCCCCAGCCGCTCGCGGGGTTGGCGGCGGCGGCGGCGCTGGCGCTGGACGAGATCCAGGCAGCCCTGTTCGTGGCCGCGCGGGAGCGGCGCGAGGCGAACTCCATTCGTGGCGTCACGAAGGAGAAATTCATCGAGTTCATGCAGGATCAAGGAGGGTTCGCCTACGGTGGTTTTTGCGGTGGGGGGGAGTGTGAAGCGGCGATCAAGGACATGACCGGAGCGACGATCCGCGTGCTGCCCGATGTCGAGTTTCGCTCCCCGGAGGCGCCCACGACCTGCATGTGGTGCGGCAGCCCCAGTATCGCCGAGGCGGTGTGGGCGCAGGCGTACTAGGGTTCGACCCGGCCCTGCTCGCCAGCATCGCCGAGCGAGTGGGGACACCGGCGTACGTGTACGGGGCCAACCTGATTCGCGCTCAATTCCACGCGCTCGACGATGCGTTGCAGGGAATCCCACACCGCGTCTGCTACTCGGTGAAGGCGAACGGCAACCTGGCGGTGCTGCGCGTGCTGCGGCAGGCGGGGGCCGGAGCCGACATCGTGTCGGTCGGAGAGTTGCGCCGGGCGCTGGCCGCCGGGTTTGCGCCCGATACGATCGTGTTCTCGGGGGTGGGCAAGACCGCCGCCGAAATCGCAGAAGCAATCGGCGCGGGGATCGGGTTTCTCAACATCGAGTCTACCAGCGAACTCGATGTAGTGGCCGCCGCAGCCCGTCGGCTGGGCAAGAAGACCAGCGTCGGGATCCGCGTCAACCCGGACGTGGCGACACAGACCCACCCCTACACGAAAACCGGTGAGAAGACGGCGAAGTTCGGTGTGCCGTTCGACGACGTCGTGAACGTGGCCCGCCGCATCGCCGCCGAGCCGCAGCTGCGTCTGCGCGGGCTCGCCATGCATCTCGGCTCTCAGCTCACCAATGTCGACCCGTACCATCGCGGCACGGTGAAACTGCTCGAGCTCGTGGCGGCGCTTCGGGCCTCCGGGATCGCCACGCTCGAGGCACTGGATGTCGGTGGCGGGCTGGGGGTGCGCTACCACGATGAGCATGCGCCTTCCCCCAAGGCCTTTGCCGACGCGGTGGTGCCGGCGATTCGCGCCGCGGGGCTGAAGCTCCTGTGCGAGCCGGGCCGGTACCTGGTCGCCAACGCCGGATTGCTCCTCACGCGGGTCTTGTATCGCAAGCACGCCGGGGGAAAGGAATTCGTCATCGTGGATGCCGGCATGACGGATTTCGTGCGGCCGAGCCACTACAACGCACACCACGATATCGTGCCGTTGCAGGACGGGGGACGAGCGCAGCGGGTGGTGAACATTGTAGGGCCCATCTGCGAGTCGGGCGATTTTCTGGCGCTGGACCGCAAACTGCCAATCGTCAAGCCGGGTGAGCTGCTGGCGGTGTTGGGTACCGGGGCGTACGGCTTCGTCATGAGCTCGACGTACAACCAGCGGCCGCGACCGCCCGAGGTGATGGTCGACGGCGACGCGTACTTCATCGCTCGGCCGCGGGAAACGCTCGATGAGATGTTGCATGGTGAGGTATCCGAACCCAAGACCTGGCTGCAGGCGTGAGCCGGATCCTGATCCTCGACTACGGCTCGCAGTTCACTCAGCTGATCGCGCGCCGCGTGCGCGAGGCGCACGTCTACAGCGAGATCCATCCCGCTGCTCGGGGCAGCGATCTCCAGTTCGTGCGCTCCTTCGATCCGCAGGGGATCATCCTCTCGGGAGGCCCCAGCTCGGTGTTCGACCCCGGCGCCCCGACCGCGGACCCGAAACTCCTGGAACTGGGGCGTCCGATTCTGGGGATCTGCTACGGGATGCAGCTGATTACCCGGCTGGCGGGCGGGACGGTGACTCCGTCGAGCAAACGGGAGTATGGCCGCGCCGAGATCACCGTGCTGGAAAGCACCGGCCTGTTCGCGGGGTTCGAGCCGAATACGACGACTCCGGTGTGGGCGAGCCACGGTGACAAGATCGCCGAGCCACCGCCGCACTACCGCACGATCGCGTTCAGCGAGAATGCGCCAGTGGCTGGGGTCCAGCACGAGTCACAGTCGATCTCCGGCCTGCTGTTCCATCCCGAGGTGGCACACACGCCGCGCGGCGGCGAAATCATCAACAACTTTCTCTTCGGCATCTGCCGCTGCACCCCCGATTGGACGCCCGGACGGTACATCGAGCAGGAGGTGGCGAGAATCCGGGACACGGTGGGCTCATCCCGTCGGGCGATTTGCGGCCTGTCGGGCGGGGTCGATTCAGCCGTGGCAGCGGCGCTGGTGCATCAAGCGATCGGGGATCGGCTCAGCTGCATCTTCGTGGATCATGGGCTGCTGCGGCTGCACGAACGTGACCAGGTGGAGCGGACCTTTCGCCGGCACCTCGGCATCGATCTGCGGGTGGTGGACGCGGCCAAACGCTTCCTGGGCGACCTCCACGGCATCGAGGACCCGGAGGAAAAACGACGCCGGATCGGGCATGCCTTTATCGACGTGTTCGAAGGCGCCGCCCGGCAGGTCCCGGGGGAAGTCGGATTCCTGGTGCAGGGCACCCTGTACCCGGACGTGATCGAATCGGCCTCCCCGCGCGGGGGACCGTCGGTCACCATCAAGACGCATCACAACGTTGGGGGGCTGCCTCCGAATCTGCCCTGGACGCTGATCGAGCCGCTGCGCGAGCTGTTCAAGGACGAGGTCCGGCTGGTCGGGCGCGAGCTGGGACTGCCCGAGGAGATCGTAGGCCGGCATCCGTTCCCGGGGCCGGGGTTGGCGATCCGGGTGATCGGACCGGTGAGCGAGGAGCGGCTCGACCTGCTGCGCCAGGTCGACGCCATCTACATCGAGGGAATCCGCACGGCGGGGTTATACGATCAGATCTGGCAGGCGTTCGCGGTGCTGCTTCCAATCAAGTCGGTCGGGGTGATGGGCGACGGCCGGACCTACGACCACGTCGTGGCGTTGCGGGCGGTCACCAGCCGGGACGGCATGACCGCTGACTGGTTTCCGTTCCCGCCCGACGTGCTGGGGCGAATCTCAAGCCGCATCATCAATGAAGTGCGCGGCGTGAACCGGGTGACCTACGATGTCAGCTCGAAGCCCCCGGCGACGATCGAGTGGGAATGATCACGACCACACGATGCCGCGACGCCCGCAACGGCTTCACGCTCATCGAGCTGCTTATCGTCTCGGTGATCATGGGTTTGTTGATCTCGATCGGGATCCAGCGCGTCGCCAACACCAAGGGAAAGACCTATCTCGCGTCGATGAAGGCGGATTTGCGCAATCTGGTGACGGCCGAGGTGGTGTATTCGACCGATTCCCTGCGGTACACCACCCAGATCGGCGCGGGTGGACTCGCGTACAGTGTGACCACTGGAAACACCGGCCCGGCGATCACGCTCACCCGGGACGGTTTTACCGCTTCGATGGGCAACACGAACACGACCAAGACCTGTGCGATTTTCCTCGGGTCGACGTCGCTGCCGCCGGCAACGGAAGAGGGAGTGCCGGCCTGCCGGTAGGCTCAGATGTTCTTGTCTTCGAGTAGTGCGAGAAACTCAGCGGGAGTATTGAGCCGTGCCAGGCGATCCGGGACGTCGGGTTCCTTGGCGAACTGCGCGATCTTGCCCAGCACGGGCAGGTACTGGTTGGACACCTCGAGCGGCGGGGCGACGATCAAGAAGAAGTAGTTGACCGGCTTGTCGTCGATCGCCTTGAACGCGATGCCCTCGAGTTTGCGACCGAACGCCACGCGCAGCCGGCTCACCACCAGGGAGCGGCAGTGGGGGATGGCGATGTTTTGGCCGATCCCCGTCGACCCGAGTGTCTCTCGTCGCTTCAACATCTTGTACAGCATGCCGTCGGCCTTCTCGTCGAGCTTCAGCAACCCGACCAACTCCTTCAGCACGGCGTCTTTGGTGGTGCTCTTGAGATTCAGGTCGATCGCGTCTTCGGCAAAAAACTCTCGCAGGTGCACGGCATGTCCTGGCTAGGGGCTTTCGGCGCGTAACGTAATGACAGGTTGCTGTCCGCGCAACGCGCTATTACGTTGGTGCGCATGAAGTTCCCGTACGCCGTCACGGCAGACGTGCCGTTGTTCCTCGCCCCGATGGCCGGAGTGTCGGAACCCCCGTTCCGGCAGATTTGCCGCCGTTGCGGGGCCGACGTGGTCGTGTCGGAGTTCATTTCGTCGGTCGGCGTGTCGCTCGGGATCGAGCGTGTGCTGGCCGAAATGCGGTTCGAGGAGTGCGAGCGGCCCATTGGGATCCAGCTCTATGGCGCCGAGCCCGGCACGATGGCGCAAGCGGCCGGAATGGTCACGGACCTGTTCCAGCCTGATTACCTCGACATCAACTTCGGCTGTCCCGTGAAGAAGGTGGTGCGCAACAACGGCGGCTCCGGGTGCCTGAAGGACATGTCGCTGATCGGCGCCATCATTCGGGCGGTGCGCGGAGCCACCCATTTGCCCGTCACGGTGAAGATCCGGAGCGGGTGGGACGAGACCCAGCGCGATCCCGTATCGATCGCATTGCGCTGCCAGGATGCCGGAGCTCAGGCATTGGCCCTGCACCCGCGCACTCGCACGCAGATGTACACGGGCGCGGCCAATTGGGAGGAGATCGCCCGGCTCGTTGCGGCGCTCGAGATTCCCGTGATCGGGAATGGCGACATCCGGACGGCCCAGGACGTGCTGGCGATGCGGCAACACACCGGCTGCGCCGGGATCATGGTCGCGCGCGGCTCATTCGGGAATCCGTGGATTTTCGCCCAGGCGCGGGACCTGCTCGAGGGACGGCCTCCGCGGCCGCTCCCCTCGGCCGAGGAGCGCTTCGCGGTGGCGCTGGAGCATGCGCGGCTGGCCCTGCGAATCCAGGGCGACACGCGCAAGACGGCGCTGGAGTTCCGCAAACATCTCGGCTGGTATACGAGAGGGCTCCCCGGCTCGGCCGAGCTGCGGCAGCGGCTGTTCACGATCGAATCGATGCATGAAGCCGAAGCGCTGTTCGCCCGCTACCTCGTCGATCAGGCTGTCCTGGAGGAGGTGGCGGCGGCGTGACCACCGACGACTTCGAGAGGCTGCTGGAGCGGCTTCCCTTCGCCACCATCGATCACCTCCGGCCGGTTACCCAGGGACAGCAGGAGGTGATTTTTTCTCAGGGAAAGACGGTGGAGCAGATCGAGACGATCGCCGAACGACTCACGGCGGCGACCGGGTCGTTTCTGGCGACACGAACCGAGGCCGCGCAGCGGGCGGCGTTAGCGAAGCGGTTCCCTCGCGCCCTCGTCAACGAGTTGGGCCGTACCGTGTATCTTCCTCCCGATCCCGAGCCTCCCCCGACGGGGCGGGGGACGATTCTAGTCGTGACGGCCGGCACGGCCGACCTCCCGGTGGCCGAGGAGGCGGCGGTGACGGCGCGGGCGTTGCGGAACCGCGTTGACCGGCTGACGGATGTGGGGGTGGCCGGGATCCACAGGGTGCTGAGCCAGGCGACTGTCCTGCGCGGCGCGGCGGTGGTGATCGTGGTGGCCGGGATGGAGGGTGCGCTGCCAAGCGTGGTCGGGGGTCTCGTGAAAGTGCCGGTGATTGCCGTGCCGACCAGTGTCGGATACGGTGCCGCGTTCGGCGGGCTCGCGGCGCTGCTCGGCATGCTCAATTCCTGCGCCGCCGGCGTGACCGTCGTCAATATCGACAACGGCTTCGGCGCGGCGGCTGCCGCGAGCCGAATCAACCACCTGTGAGGACCAAAGGCGGCTGGCTGGGGAGCGGGCTGCGCCTGACCGGCCTCGCGCTCTGTATCCTGGCCATCTGGCGCGGCGGGCTGTGGGCGCTGTTCGCGGCCGCGGGGGGGTTCGCGCTCGCCTACGGATTCGGGATCTCTCGGGCGATGCGCGGTTGGCTCCACGAGCAGTCTCCCGTCACCCCATCCGACCTCGCGCACACCCTCGATTTGCTGCGTCGTGCGCATGATGCGACGGGTGGCTGGGCGGTGGGCCTGGACGAGGGAGAGGTCGAAGCGTACGGCGACCCCAAGCCGCCGGTCCCGGTGCGCGAACGGGGCGCCGCGATGGTGCAGCTCGCGTCGGTGGACGGCCGCACGCACGTAGCGCGGGAGGGCGAAGGCACCTACGTGGCGGTGGGCGACTTTCCCTACGGAGCCGGGCTGTTGCTCGCGGAGCGGGACGCGGATCCAGAGGTGGCCCAGTCGGTGACCGAAGAGCTGCGGCGCATCGTCGCGGCGATGCGACTGGCAGAACTCGAGGTCCCCGAGGGCCAGTTCCAGCTGGTGGCGCGACAGCTCGCCTTGATCGCCGCCGGCGCGCAAACCCTCGAGGGGGTCGCCAAGGCGGGGGCGGAGCTGGCGCAACAGCTGGCCCAACGCGGCACCGCGGTCGTGATTCAGGATCCCAACACGCAAGTAGTGCAGGTGCTCGCGGTTTCCACCGCGACGGATCGGCGCCTGGCCGGGTTGACGCTCTCCAACGAGGCGCCGGTGATCCGGGCCATGCAAATCGGATTGCCGGTCATGACGCAGGCCAACGAAGACATCTTCGGTCCCGGGGTGCCGGAGCGACGGCGCCAGGAGCGCGCCGGATCGGCCTACCCGCTCATGGACGGGCACTTTGCGATCGGCGCGCTGGTGCTGCTCGGCCCGGCGATCCTGCCGGAGTCACCGCTCGCCGAGCAGGTGGCGCAGCTCGTGTCCGAGCTGGGACCGCGGCTCGCGGCCGCGCGAGCCGTGCACGAGGCGGAGCAGCGGGCCGTGCTCGATCCGCTGACCGGTCTGCGCAATCGGCGCGAGTTCGAGCGCCAGATCGAGGCGTTCAAGGCGAAGCAGAAGGACCGCACGCAAGTCGAGCCCGTCACGCTCGTGTACGCCGACCTCGATCGCTTCAAGGCGCTGAACGACGGGTTGGGGCACGCCGCCGGCGATTCGGCGCTGCGCCACATCTCGACCGTACTGCAGAAGCAGATCCGCGACCGCGACCTGGTGGCGCGCATCGGCGGTGAGGAGTTCGCCGTGTGGTTGCCGGGCACGCCGCTCCCGGAAGGCATGGAGGTGGCCGAGCGCATCCGTCGCGCCGTCGAGACCGAGGCGTGGCATTGGAACGGCTCGCGCTACCCCTTGACCGTTTCGTGCGGCGTGGCGGGTTACCCGGAGAGCGTCGGGGACGTCAACAACCTCCGCGGCACGGCCGATGCGGCGCTGTACCGGGCGAAGCAGGAAGGCCGGAACCGGGTTGAGCAGGCCGCCCCCTTCACGAGCTGACCTCCATGAAGGCAACGGACCTCGTGAAAGCCTTCCGGGTGAAGGACGGCGGTGCCTTCCGGTTGAGCACGATCGATCCCGACGACACGCCCGGCTTCAAGTCGAAGGATCAGGCCGCGGCGGCGCTCGCGGACGGCGTTGCCACCCTCGCCGGCCTCCAGGAAAAGCTGTATGCGGACAACCGCTGGGCCGTGCTGCTCGTGTTTCAGGCGATGGACGCCGCCGGCAAGGACAGCACGATCAAGCACGTCATGTCGGGGGTCAACCCGCTGGGGTGTCAGGTGTTCTCCTTCAAGGCGCCGTCGCCGGAGGAGCTGGATCACGATTTCCTGTGGCGCACGACCCGGTGTCTGCCGGAGCGGGGGCGCATTGGCGTCTTCAACCGGTCCTACTACGAGGAAGTCCTGGTGGTCCGGGTGCACCCCGAGTTCCTCGACAAGCAACGGTTGCCGGAAGGACTCGTGACGAAGACGATCTGGAAGGACCGCTTCGAGGATATCAACGCCTACGAGCGTTACCTGTCCCGCAACGGCACTCTGATCCTCAAGTTCTTCCTGCATGTATCCAGAGAGCAGCAGCGGCAACGCTTCCTCGAGCGGCTGGAGGAGCCGTCCAAGAACTGGAAGTTCTCGATGGTCGATCTGGACGCGCGGGCGCGCTGGCGCGACTACATGGCGGCCTACGAGGACATGATTCGTCATACCGCGACGGGACACGCGCCGTGGCACGTCGTGCCGGCGGACCACAAATGGTTCACGCGGGTCGTCGTAGTGCAGACGATCATCGCCGCGCTGGAGCGGCTCGACCTTGCATTCCCCACGGTGTCGCGCGAGCAGCAACTGGAGCTCAAGCGGGCGAGGGCCGCGCTCGAACTTGAAAACCACCGTCCGCGCCGCTAGGTTGTCGGGGTCGGGGTCGGGGGCGACAGGCTTCGACGGGTTTGGCGAGGAGATCGCGGCGTGCCCAGGGTGTCAGTCACCTGGTAAATCCACTGGCAACTTACACAAGCCAACTCTGAACTGGCTCTGGCTGCGTAAGCTTCGGCTTATGCACCTGCGTGAGTGGCAGCCCGCCTGAGGCGGCGCTCACGTATCGCAAAATCGGGCTGGCGTGATCCGGGGCCCGAA
>JBOHST010000193.1:0-3497 GCA_050733375.1 Gemmatimonadales bacterium | reverse complement strand
GGGTTTCCCGCGCGCCGGACATCCGCCACGCCGCCGTCGAGAACCCCGGCACCATGTATCTGTTCGATCTCGTGGCGCTCGAGGGGTTCGACCTGCGGCCGCTGCCGCTCGTGAAACGCAAGGCGATGCTGAGGAAGCTGCTCCCGGAGGCGGGCCCGCTGCGCTACTCGGAGCATTTCGAGAAGCACGGTGAGATGCTCTACGACCGGGCGGTAGGTCTCGGCCTCGAGGGCATCGTCGCCAAGAAGACGGACAGCCCCTACAAGAGCGGGCGCTCCGATCTCTGGCTCAAAATCCGCGCCGACAAGACGGGCGATTTCGTGGTCGCGGGGTACACCGCGCCCAAGGGATCGCGCGGCGGCTTCGGCGCCCTTCACCTGGCGGCGTACAAAGACGGATCGCTCGTGTACGCGGGTCGGGCGGGGAGCGGGTTCAACGCGAAGCAGCTGAAGGAAATCTCGGCGGAGCTCGAGCGCCTCGCGGTGCCGAAGCCGCCGTTCGCCGGCCCGGTGCCGGCCGAAACGGACAGCCACTGGGTGGCGCCGGAGCTCGTGGCTGAGGTGCGGTACAAGGAAATCACCGGGGACGGATTGCTGCGGCAACCGGTGTTTCTCCGGTTCCGGGACGACAAGAAGCCCGAAGAGTGCGTCATCGAGGGAAGAGGGAAGGGGGAAGAGGGAAGCGGAGATGCAGAGCCTCCGGTGGCAACCCTTCCCACTTCCCACGTCCCGCTTCCCGCCGTTCAATTCACGAACCTGACCAAAGTCTTCTGGCCGGCCGAGGGCTATTCGAAGGGTGACCTGATCGGATTCTACCGCGCCGTCTCGGGCTGGATGCTGCCCTACCTCGCCGACCGGCCGCTGGTGCTGACGCGCTATCCGGATGGGATCAACGGCAAATCGTTTTTCCAGAAGGACGCCCCCCAGTACGCCCAGGCGTTCGTCCGCACGGTCACGATCTGGAGCGAGGATTCCCAGCGCGAGCTGGACTATTTCGTGTGCGACAGCGAGGCGTCGCTGCTCTACATCGCGAACATGGCGGCGATCCTGCTGCACATCTGGTCGAGCCGCGTGGCGAGTCTCGAAACGCCCGACTGGTGCATCCTCGACCTGGATCCCAAGGGGGCGCCGTTCACCGACGTGGTGACCGTGGCCAAGACGGCGAAGGCGTTGTGCGACGACATCGGCTTGCCCGCCGGCATCAAGACGAGCGGTTCCACCGGCCTGCATCTGCTCATCCCGTTAGGTCGCCAGTGCACCTACGAGCAATCCCGCACGCTGGGCGGCCTGCTGGCCCGCGTCGTCGCAGCCGAGCTGCCGGAGATCGCCACCGTCACGCGCCAGGTGCAGAAGCGGGGCGGGAAGGTGTACCTCGACTACGTCCAGAATGGCCACGGGCGCCTGCTCGTGGCGCCGTTCAGCGTGCGCCCGTTACCCGGGGCGCCGGTGTCTACCCCAATCACGTGGCGGGAAGTGACGCCCAAGCTCGACATCCGCGCGTTCACGATCCGCACCGTGCCCGGGCGGATGCAAAAACTGAAGCAGGACCCGCTGATCGCGATCCTGGACGAGAAACCGGACCTGATGAGCGCGTTGGAGCGCCTGCATGCCCGCCTTTGAGGACGCTGACGGCATGACCGATGACTGATGACTGACGACTGATGACACAGTCAACAGAGCTCCGATTCCCCGTCGCTGAAAGCGGCGACGTGTCCGCGTTGCTCGTGCTGCCTGCCGACGCCCGCGCGCTCTACGTCCTCGCGCACGGCGCGGGTGCGGGCATGCGGCACCCGTTTCTCGAGCGGATCGCCGACGCGCTCGCCGCGCGACGCGTGGCGAGCCTGCGTTATCAGTTCCCCTACATGGAGAGGCAGCAGCGCCGCCCGGACTCGCCGGCGATCGCCTGTGCTGCCGTGCGCGCGGCCGTGGCGGCCGCCGCCCGTGCCGCACCGGGACTGCCGCTCATCGCGGGGGGCAAGTCTTTCGGCGGGCGCATGACGTCCACCGCGCAGTCGCAGGAGCCCCTCCCGGGGGTCGTGGGCCTCGCGTTCCTCGGGTTTCCGCTTCATCCGCCTGGCAAGCCCGGCGTCACCCGCGCCGAGCACCTGGCGAGTGTGCAGATTCCGATGCTGTTTCTCCAGGGTGATCGCGACGAGTTTGCCGAGGTGATCCTGCTCCGGCAGGTGCTCCAACCGATTGGCAGGATCGCGGTGTTGCACGTCGTGAAGGGTGGGGACCATTCGTTCAACGTTCGGAAGTACTCGGGGCGGACCGCGGAGGATGTGCGGGCGGAGCTGGCCGACGGCATCGTCGCGTGGGCGACCAGTCTGAATCGGTGACAGGAGATCACGATGACCAGTTTCTGGATTCTCAAGACGGAGCCATCCACCTACAGCTTCGACGACCTCGTCCGTGAAGGGTCTGCCGTCTGGGATGGGGTCAAGAATCCACTCGCGTTGAAGCACCTGCGTGCCATGCGGCCGGGCGACGCGGTGCTGGTCTACCATACCGGTGGCGAAAAAAGCGTGGTCGGCTGCGCCCGCGTGACCAGGGCGGCGTATCCCGATCCCAAGAAGAAGGACCCGAAGCTGGTGGTGGTGCACCTCAAGGCGGGTCCGCGACTGCGCACGCCCGTGACGCTCGCGACCATCAAGGGCGACCCGGCGTTCGCCGCGCTGGCGCTCGTGCGGATGCCGCGACTCTCGGTCGTCCCGGCGACGGCGACCCAGTGGAAGCGGCTGCTGCAGCTCGGCGACGCGCGCTAGGTCGCGCTGAAGCGGTCGAGGAAGACGCGCTCCTCGGGTGTCAGGCTCGCGGCGCCGAGCGTGGTCAGCTTGGCGAGGACTCGCTCGACCTCCTCACGATTCACCGGGTGCAGTTGGTCGAGCGCGATCCGTTTCCAGCGCTCCGTCGTCTCCGCGTTTGGCGCGGTGCCCGCCGCCACGGGCGCGGGGAACCCGGATCGCCGCCGGGCTTCCATCTGCCGCGCGGCGTACACGCGCAGCACCAGCCACCCGCCCAGGAATCCACCCAGGTGAGCGAAGTGGGCCACGTTGGGCTCCAACAGGCGGGCTCCTCCCAGCAGCGCCAGCACCGTCATGATCACGACCAGGACGCGCGCCCGCACCGGAATGATGCCCCAGATCAGGACCTGGGCGTGCGGCCAGAACCGCGCGAAGGCGAGCATCACGCCGAAGATGGCCGCCGACGCGCCCACGATCCGCACGTACGGCGTGAACACGGCGGACGTCGCGGCACCCGTGAATCCGCTGATGAAATACAGAATGAGGAACCGGCGCCCCCCCAAGCGATCCTCCACCTGGGGCCCGAAGAAAAACAGGCTCAACATGTTGAAGAGAATGTGCCCGAAGTCGGCGTGGAGGAACATGTACGTCAACGCGGTCCACGGCCGCACGGGCAGCAGGGCCGGCACGAGCACGAACGCGCTGGCCTGCTGCGGGAGCTGCTGCTGCCAGAAGTACGCGAGGATGTTGGCGA
>JBOHST010000192.1:0-10774 GCA_050733375.1 Gemmatimonadales bacterium | reverse complement strand
GCGATATACCGGCGCTTCAAGAAGACCGCCTGAGCCGTTCATCCGTCACCCGAGAGGAGACCCCCATGTCGGTCGCCAAGGTCACTGAGATCACCTCCAGCTCGCCCAAGGGGTTCGAAGACGCCGTGCAGTCCGGCATCGCCCGGGCCAGCAAGACGCTGCAGAACATCAAGGGCGCGTGGGTGAAGGGCTTGAAAATCGACGTCGACAACAACCGGATCACGAGCTATCGCGTGGATATGAAAATCTCGTTCATCCTCAAGGATTGAGGATCGGGCAGGGCGGCGTCCCTCCCTCTGGCGCCGCCCTGGCTGTGCCCACGATGACCCCGACGCCCGTCCCGCTCTCGCGCGGCTTCCCGAGCCGCTACGGCGTACCCGAGCTGCGCACGGTGGATCCGGCCATTTTTCAACGCCACTACTTCACCCACTGCATGCAGTGCACGTTCTGCCACGACTGGTGCTGCCAGTTCGGCGTGGACGTGGACCGCTATCACGTCGATCGCATCCTGATGCACGCGGATGATCTGGAGACCTATACCGGCATCTTCCGTGAGCAGTGGTTCACCGGCGAGGTTGCAGCAGAGCCCGATTCACCGGGCGGGGAAACGTGGCGTACCCGGGTCGTGGACGGTGCGTGTGTGTTCCTGAACCGACGCGGGCGAGGCTGCCTGCTCCATGCCTTTTGCCTCGAGCGGGGCATAGACCACCACGAGCTCAAGTCGCTGGTGGATGGCCTGTTCCCCCTCACCTTCGAGGACGGGGTGCTGGGCCCGGCGCTCGAGGTCCAGGACGATGAGCTGGTCTGCCTCGACACCGGACCGACGTTGTACCGCGGGATGCGGGAGGAACTGCGCTACTATTTCGGGAACGAGCTGGTGGCGGAGCTCGACCGGATCGAACCACACGGAGAGGGACCAGGCTAGGTTCACCACCATGCTCTTCGTGCTCGATAACTACGACTCCTTCACGTACAACCTGGTCCAGTATCTGGGCGAGCTGGGCGAGCACCCCGTTGTGTACCGCAACGACGCGCTGACGGTCGCCGATGTCCTCGCGCTGAAGCCGAGTGCGGCCGTCCTGTCCCCGGGGCCGGGCGTCCCGGCCAATTCCGGCATCCTCGTCCCGCTGGTGCAGGCCCTGGCCGGCCGAATCCCCTTGCTCGGCGTCTGCCTCGGCCACCAAGCAATCGGGGAAGCGTTCGGTGGACGGGTGGTACGAGCCGAGCGCCTGATGCATGGCAAGACCTGCCCGGTGGAGCACCAGACTGACGAACTGTTCGACGCGATCCCCTCGCCGTTCACGGCGATGCGCTACCACTCGCTGATCGTGGACTGGGCTGGATTGCCGCACGACCTCGTGGTGACGGCGTGGTCGGGTGACCGCGCCAAAGCGGGCGAGATCATGGCTCTGAAGCACCGCCACTTCCCGGTTTACGGGGTGCAATTCCACCCCGAATCGATCGGTACGGAGCATGGGAAGCAACTGGTGGAGAACTTCCTCAAAGTGGCCCATGCCGTAGCCTAGCCTAGAAGGACCCAACTGTAGTCCCCATCACTTGTTCCCGCGGCACAGATTTTGTATCTTGGCCTGTGCCAGTCCTTGGCGTGATCCCCGCTCGGCTAGGCTCCAGCCGACTCCCCCGAAAGCCCCTACGGCTCCTGGCCGGAGAACCCCTCGTTCTCCGGGTCGTGCGGCGTTTGGTTGACCTAGACGTCTGCGACCGGGTCGTGGTCGCGACCGACGCCGAGGAGGTCTCGGCGGTCGTCCGCAAAGCCGGGTTCGAAGCTGCACTCACTTCGGTACGGCATGAGTCCGGCACGGAGCGGGTCGCTGAAGTCATTACCAACAAACACTATACGGGCTATGACCTCATCCTGAATGTACAGGGTGACGAGCCCCTGGTCGCTGCGGCGGCCATTTTCGGGACGTTGGATCGGCTGCGCTTGGGCGATCCGATCGGCACCGCCGCCGGGGATCTCGACCCGCAGCTTGCCGCCGATCCCAATAGAGTAAAGGTGGTTGTCGGTCCGGGAGGCCGGGCGGCGTATTTCTCCCGCGCACCGATTCCGTTCGACCGGGATGGTGGCGGGGAAGTCCCCTATCACCAGCACGTCGGCGTGTACGGGTACACGCGCGATGCGCTGCAACGCTGGGTGCGGCTCCCACCGGTCCCCGAGGAGCGCTGGGAGCGACTCGAGCAGCTGCGGCCGCTGCTGCACGGTATCCCCATCGGGGTGGCGCTATTCGATGAGGCGCCGGCCCCCGGCATCGACACCGCTGCGGACCTGGAATGGGCTGAGCAGGCGCTGGTCCGACACCTGAAGGAGGTGAGTCCGTGAGCTCGACCAAGTACATCTTCGTGACCGGCGGGGTGGTGAGCTCGCTCGGCAAGGGGATCGCCGCCGCCTCGTTGGGCCGGCTGCTCGCGGAGCGCGGACTCAAGGTCACGATTCAGAAGTTCGATCCGTACATCAACGTCGATCCCGGCACCATGTCGCCCTTCCAGCACGGCGAGGTGTACGTGACGGACGACGGCGCCGAGACCGATCTCGACTTGGGGCATTACGAGCGGTTCATCGACCGGTCGCTCTCCCAGGTGAACAATGTGACGACGGGACGGATCTACCTCTCCGTCATCACCAAAGAACGCCGCGGTGAATACCTCGGCTCGACGGTGCAGGTGATCCCCCACATCACTGACGAGATCAAGTCCGCCATCCGCCGCCTCGCGCCCGACCATGACGTCGTCATCACCGAAATCGGCGGCACGGTCGGCGACATCGAATCGCTGCCGTTTCTCGAAGCGATTCGCCAGTTCCGCCAGGACGTGGGCCGCGAGAACACCTTGTTCATTCACCTCACCCTGGTGCCGTACATCGCCGCCACCGCCGAGCTCAAGACCAAGCCAACGCAGCACTCCGTCCGGGAGCTGATGCAGATCGGGATCCAGCCCGACATGCTGGTGTGCCGTACCGAGCGGCCGCTCTCCGAGGACCTGAAGCGCAAGATCGCCCAGTTCTGCAATGTGGATTTCGGCTGCGTGGTGGAAAGCCCGGACGTCAGCACCATCTACGAGATTCCGCTCAAGCTGCACGAGCAGGGACTCGACAAGGAAGTGTGCGAAAGGCTCAAGCTCGAGTCGAAAGAGCCGGACCTGCGCGCCTGGGCAGCGATGGTGGAGAAGATCCGCCATCCCGAACGGCGGGTACGCATCGCAGTGGTGGGGAAATACACGGAGCTCGCCGACAGCTACAAGAGCATCAACGAGGCACTCATCCACGGCGGTATCGCCAGCCTGGCCGGCGTGGACGTGCACTGGATCGCTTCGGACCGCTTCACGGATCAGGAGACGACCGGGGAGCTGCTGGCCCCTTACGACGCCCTGCTCGTCCCCGGCGGCTTCGGGGTACGTGGCGTGGAGGGTATGGTCGAGGGGATCCGCTGGGCGCGCGAGCACCAGCTGCCGTTCTTCGGCATCTGCCTCGGACTTCAGGTGGCGATCATCGAGTTCGCGCGCAACGTGTGTCGGCTGCCCGACACGAACTCGAGCGAATTCGAGCCGGAGTGCGAAAACCCCGTGATCGCGTTGATGCGGTCGCAGGAAGGCATTCAGGAAATGGGGGGCACCATGCGGCTCGGCGCCTACCCCTGCCGCCTCCGCGCCGGCTCTCGCGTGGCCCAGGTGTACAACGACACCGAAGTCAGCGAGCGGCACCGGCACCGCTACGAGGTGTCGAACGCGTACCGCGACGTGCTCGCGGAGCATGGGATGCGCTGCTCGGGACTCTCCCCCGACGGCTCGTTGGTCGAAATGATCGAGCTGCCGGATCACCCCTGGTACATCGGGTGCCAATTCCATCCGGAGCTCAAGTCACGTCCCATGCGTCCCCACCCGCTGTTCGCCGGGTTCATCCGCGCGGCCCTCGCGCACCACGCCGCACGGCCCGAGACGGCAGCGGTCGCGCCGAAGCCGTTCGCCCGCGCCGCACGCTAACGATGCTTCAATTCGGCGATGGGTCCGCCCCGTTTCTCATCGCGGGGCCCTGTGTAATCGAGTCCGATGACCTGAACCTCCAGGTCGCCGACGCGCTGGTCACCCTGGGGGCACGGGCCGGCCTGCACGTCATCTACAAGGCCTCGTTCGACAAGGCGAACCGGTCCCGCCTCGCCGCCACGCGCGGCCCCGGCCTCGATGAGGGTCTGCGCGCCCTCGAGCGCGTGCGCGCGGCCAGCGGGCTCCCGGTGCTCACTGACGTGCACGAGGTGGCGCAGGTGGCCGCCGCGGCCGAAGTCGCCGACGTGATCCAGATCCCGGCCTTCCTGTGCCGCCAGACCGACCTGCTCATCGCGGCGGGGAAATGCGGCCGCCCGGTGAACGTGAAAAAAGGGCAGTGGATGGCCCCCGAGCAGATGGCGGGCGCGGTGGAAAAGGTGCGCGGCGGCGGAGCGCCAGAGGTGGCCGTCACGGAGCGAGGCACGTTTTACGGCTACGGCGACCTCGTCGTGGACATGCGCAGCTTCGCCCGGCTGCGCGCGGCGTGCGCGACCCCGGTGATCTTCGACGCCACCCACTCCGTCCAGCAGCCGGGGCAGGGAACGGACGGGGCGAGCGGCGGACTGCGCGAGTTCATTCCACCGCTGTTGTACGCCGCCGCGGCCGCGGGCGCGGATGGATTCTTCCTCGAGACCCACCCCGATCCCGCGCGCGCGCCGAGCGATGGCCCGAACATGGTGCCCCTGGACGAGCTCCCGGGCATCGTCGCCGTGGCGTTCGACGTGTGGCAGCGGGCGCGGGGAGCCGCGATCCGTGCTTGACCCCGGCCTGGCTCGGCGGCTCCGGCTCGTCGGCTTCGACGTGGATGGAGTGCTGTCCGACGGCGGCATCTACATCGGCCGGGTCGGCGATCATCCGGTCGAGTTCAAACGATTCGATTCGCAGGATGGCAGCGGCGCCTGGCTCCTGCGGCGCGCGGGCATCGTGCTGGTGTTTGCCAGCGGCCGTCATTCGGACGCCACCATCATCCGGGCGAGGGAAATGAAGATCGATGAAGTGATCGAGGACGAGACCGGTGGAGGCCGCAAACTGATGGCGTTTGAAGCGGTGCTCGAGCGACGCGCCATCGCATGGGACGAATGCGCCTTTGTCGGCGACGACCTCGCCGACCTGCCGCTGCTTTCGCGTGTCGGGCTCCCGATCGCCGTCGCCAATGCCGTCCCCGAGGTCGCTGCTGCGGCCGCACTGGTCACGCAACGCTCGGGTGGACACGGCGTCGTCCGAGAGATCGCGAATACCATTCTCACCGCCCGCGGCGTCTGGGATGACGTGGTGCACCAGTATCTGGAGGAGCGGGGCGATGCCGCCCAGCGCACAGCCGGATCTCGCTGAGCGTGGCCGGCGCGTGCTGGCCCTCGAAGCGGACGCGATCCGGCAGGTCGCGGTCGCGCTGGGCGCCTCGTTCGCCAAGGCCGTGGAGCTGCTCGAGCGGCTCCGGGAGACCAAGGGCCGGCTCATTATCTCCGGTGTCGGGAAATCCGGGCTCATCGCCCGGAAGATCGCGGCGACGTTCACCTCCACCGGCACACCCGCGAGCTTCCTGCACCCGGTGGATTCGTTGCACGGGGACCTCGGCATCGTGGGCCGGGACGACGTGGCGATTCTACTCTCCAAGAGCGGGGAATCGGATGAGCTGTTCGGACTGGTGGAGCAGCTGAAGCGGCTTGGAGTGCCGATCGTGGCACTCACCGGCGCGCCGGACTCGACGCTGGCGCGCGCGGCGACGGTCGTGCTGGACGCCGGTCGCGCCGAGGAGGCGTGTCCGGAGACGCTGGCACCGACGACCAGCACCACCGTCGCACTGGCTCTGGGCGACGCGCTCGCGGTCACCCTGCTCGAGGTGAAGGGGTTCCGGCGCGAGGACTTCGCTGCGCTCCACCCGGGCGGTGCCTTGAGCCGAAAACTGCTGCTCCGGGTCAGGGACGTGATGCTCCGCGACGACCTGCCGACCCTCACCCCCGACCGGCCGATGCGCGAGTGCATCGTGTTGCTGGCCGAGAAGCGGGGGACGGTGACCGTGCTCAATGCGCAGGGAGAGCTCGCTGGCGTGTTCACGGCCGGGGACCTCACCCGACTGATGGAGCGGAACGACGCGTTCCTCGACGTTCCAGTGGGGGATGTGATGACTCACGCCCCCAAGACCACCACCGCCGACGAGCTCGCCTCGGCCGCCGTGGGCCTCATGGAACAGCATGGGATCATGGCGCTGCCGGTGCTCGACGGGGGACGAAAGGTGGTGGGGATGGTGCATTTGCATGATCTCATGCGGGCGGGGGCGGTATGACGCGACAAACACTAGACGAAGACGTCGAGCAGAGGCGTCGAGCACAACCGTCGAGCAGTTACGTTGTCGCTCGACGACTCTGCTTGACGCTGCTGCTCGACGTCTCCGCTGTTGCCGTCCTGGCCTGCTCCAACGGCGTGCGCCCCACCGCCACCATCACCGCCGCCGATACGGCCGACCAGGTGCTGGTGAACATGACGCACTACGTCACGCACGACGGTGTGGTGCGCGCCCGGGTGGAGGCCGATACGGCGTATTTCTACCAGCCGACCCAGGCCGCGGAAATGCGCACCGTCCGCATCACCTTCTACGACACCGACGGACGCGAAACCTCCACGATGTCGGCACGAGAGGGGACCTATCACTGGGCGACCGGTGACATGGAAGGCCGGGGCAAGGTAGTGGTGATCGGCGCGAGCGATGGCCGCACGCTGCGCAGCGAGGTGATGCGGTATCGCAGAGATGCGAACGAGGTGTCCTCCGACCTGCCGTTCGTGTTCGACGCGCCGGGCCGCCATATCGAAGGTGCCGGGTTCACGTCCGATCCCGATTTCCGTACCGTCGTCGCGAAACGGCCGCGCGGCACCGGCGGGCAATTCACGCTGCCGAACCAATGATGCTGCTCACCGTGCTGCTGGCGCTGCAGCAACCCGTCGCCCCGCCGGCGACCGACTCCTCGCGGGGACGCCCCTGTCTGCTGGTCGTGGACACGGTCGGCCACGAGGGGCGCCAGGTCGAAGTCGCACCCGGCCTGCAGAACATCTACGCCGGCGGTGGCGTGCGCGCGCACTGCCAAGGGACGACGACGACGCTCGCGTCCGACAGCATGGTGTGGAACGCCATCACCAACCGCCTCGACCTGCTCGGTACGGTCCGGATTCGCGATACCTCGCTCACCCTCGACGCGAATCTCGCGGCCTATTATCGGCTCGACGAGCGTCTCGAAGCACACAACAACGTCGTCGCCGTGAACCGTAACAACGGCTCGGTGTTGCGCGGCCCGAACCTCATCTACTGGCGCGCGTCGGCCGGGATCCGCGACACGGTTGAGATGTACGCCACGCAGCGACCCACCATCCACTATCGCGGCGCCGGCGCGGCCGACACCATCGAGCCCTATGTGATCATCGCCGACCGCGTGCGCTTCAAGGGCAACGACCGGATGTGGGCGGGGGGCCGATCGACCATCGACCGCAGCGACTTCGCCGCCCAGAGCGATTCCATGGCGCTCGATCAGATCGCCGGCCTCGGCGTCCTGGTCGGGTCGCCGCGCGTCCAGGGGAAGGGAGCGCGGACCTACACGCTCACCGGGACGCGAATCGAGCTCGGCCTGCAGGCCCGTGACGTGCGGCTCGTGAAGGCGCTCGGCAACGGCAAGGCAACCAGCACCGAGTGGACGCTCGCCGCGGACACGATTCATCTCGCCATCGAGCGCCGCAAGCTGCAGCAGGCGTTTGCCTGGGGAACGAAACAGCGAGCGCATGCCGTCTCGGCGTTGCAGGACATCCGGGCCGACTCGCTGGCGCTCGACGTCCCCGACCAGGTGCTCACCGAAGGGCGCGGGTTTGGTTGGGCGTTCTCCGCGTCCAAACGGGACTCGACGGTCGTCGCCGTGAAAGCGGACTGTGCGAGTGATACCGCGGACTGCCTCGTCAGCTGCGTGGTCGTCGCCGTCGATTGCATCGCCGGCGACACCCTGACGGCCCGCTGGGCGCAGGAGCGCGATTCGTCCGGCACGCCACGCAGTCGGATCCACCGGATCATCGCTCGCGGCTCGGCCCGGGCGTTGTCGCATCTCTACAACCGGGATTCGACCACCGGCCCGGCCCTGAACTATTCGCGTGGCAAGAGCATCGATATCCAGCTGAAGCAGGCGCGCATCGACCGGGTGACCGTTGGCGGCCGGGCCGACGGCGTCCACCTCGAGCCGCGGCCGCCCGCCCCACCCGACACCACCGCCCGGCGAGACTCCACGTGACGGCTCCGGCTGACGATCTCCGGATCTCCACGCTGCTTGCGGCGCGCGATTCATCCCTGCCGCTCGCGACCGCCGCGCTCGCCCAGGTCGCCGATGCGCGTGGCGCGACGTCCTTTGGGCAGCTGGCCGTGGCCTACCGGGAGGAGTTCCTGCGGGTGCGCGCCCAGGTGCGCGGCACCGCCCAGTCCGAGTCGGGGAGCCTGTCGGTCGATGATTCGCGCGAAAACCTGCGCAGCTCCGTGCTGCCACGCCTCGCGCTGGACCGCATCGTGACGCTCCCCGCGGGGCCCTGGTGGGACAACACCTCGATCGCCTTCGAGTCCGACCTCTGGGAGCAGGTGGCGGCGAACCGCGCGGGGTTCGCGGCCAGACTCCTCGGCGCCGCGGTCGAAACCCTGGCCCGCGCGGAAACGGGCGGGGCGGTGGCTCAGGTTTGCAGGCCGGGCGGCAGCCGCATCGCGAGCCAGGGCCTCGTCAAGGCCTATAAGGGCCGGCGCGTCGTGGACGAGGTGAGCGTGGAGCTCGAGCAGGGTGAGATCGTCGGCCTGCTCGGTCCGAACGGGGCGGGGAAGACGACGACGTTCTACATGTTCACGGGTCTCGTGCAGCCGGATCGTGGCACCATTCAGCTCGATGGCAGGGACATCACGACGGAGCCGATGTACCGGCGAGCGCGTGCCGGCCTCGGGTATCTCGCGCAAGAACCGTCGATCTTCCGCAAGCTGACCGTGGAGGAAAACGTCGCGGCGATTCTCGAGACCTTGCCGCTCACGCCGGAGGAGCGTGCGGCGCGGCTCGAGCGGCTGCTCGACGAGCTCGGGGTGAAGCATCTGCGCCGCCAGCGTGCCTATCAGCTTTCCGGCGGTGAGCGCCGCCGGCTCGAGATTACGCGCGCGCTGGTTACCGAGCCTAAATTCCTGTTGCTCGACGAGCCGTTTGCGGGGGTGGACCCCATCGCCGTCCACGACATCCAGACGATCGTCGCGCGGCTGCGCCAGCAGGGCATCGGTGTGCTGATTACCGATCACAATGTGGAGCAAACGCTCGACATCGTGGACCGCGCGTACATCATGTTCGAAGGCAAGGTCCAGGTCGCCGGGAGCGTCCGCGAGCTGGTGTTCAACGATCGCGTGGCCGATCGCTACCTCGGGCCCACCCTGACGGCCCGGCTGCGCGCCCGGCTGGGAGCGGCGGCGTGAAACCCGGCCTGCAGCAGATCCCGGGGATGCGCCAGGACCTGCGCATCAACCCGCGGCTGTTCCAGGCGATGGACCTGTTGTACATGCCGCTGCTCGATCTGCAGCAGCACCTCAAACAGGAGCTGCTCGGCAACCCGTTCCTCGAGCTGGTCGAACCCGAGGACGACGTGGAAACGCCCCAGTCCACCGCCGCCGAGAAGGAACAGATCGAGGCGGAAAAAAAGGCCGAAGACGAGCCGAATTGGGAAGAGATCCTGCTCGACGACGGCGCCGACGCGATGACCGCTGCCCGCGATCTCTCGGAGGCCCGCGAGTACACCGAGCCCGTCTCGGTCGAAGCCCGGGATCTCTCGGATCACCTCAAGGACCAGGTCCAGATGCTGGATCTGACCCCGCGCCAACGCCTGCTCGCCGAGGAGTTTCTCGGGAACATCGCCGAGGACGGCTACCTCGGCGCCACCCTCGAGGAGATCGTCGCGGGCGCGAACAAGCTGCTGGAGGAATTCGATGCGGAGCGTGAGGCGGAGACCCACGTCCGGCCGTACACGCTCGTCGAAGCCGAGGAGATGCTGCGCATCATCCAGAAGCTCGATCCACCGGGTGTGGGCGCGCGCGACTTGCGGGAGTGCCTGCTGCTGCAGCTCGAGGACAAGAAGCAGACCGATTCGCTCGCCAACCGCCTGGTGAAGGACGCCTGGGATGATCTGAAGGGGCACCGCTGGAGCGACCTCGGCAAGCACTTCGGCATCGACCCGACCCAGGTGCAGCAGGTCGCCGACGAGCTGGCCAAGCTCGACCCCAAGCCCGGGCTGCAATACGCCGCCGCGACCGATACCTACATCACTCCGGACCTGACGGTCGAGAAGATCGGTGACAGCTACCATGTCACGCTCAACGACGGGGGCCTGCCGCGCCTGAGGATCTCCAAGACCTACCAGGACATCGCACGCGACCGGAAGAAATACCAGGGTGAGAACAAGGACTTCATCAACCAGCGGCTCAACAGCGCCAACTGGATGATCCAGGCAATCGAGCAGCGACGCCAGACGATGCTCAAGGTGTTGAACTTCATCGTGGACCGGCAGCGCGAGTTTTTCGAGAAGGGGGTGGAGTTTCTGCGACCGCTCACGCTGCGGGAGGTCGCCGACGTCATCAGCATGCACGAGAGCACGGTGAGCCGCGTGACCAACGAAAAGTACGTGCAGACGCCACGCGGCTTGTTGCCCCTCAAGTTCTTCTTCTCGAGCGGCCTCCAGA
>JBOHST010000191.1:0-14093 GCA_050733375.1 Gemmatimonadales bacterium | reverse complement strand
TGCGCGCGACCGTTCGGGCGGACTCGGGAGCGCTCACGGTGGCCCGTCTCAATCTCGAGTACGCCACCATCCGGGCGCCGATCGCCGGTCGCACCGGGAGCCTGCTGGTCCGCGAGGGCAATCTGGTGCGGGCCAACGAATCGGCGACGCTGGTGACCATCAACCAGCTTCGGCCGATCGTGGTGCGCTTCGCCGTGCCAGCGGCCGAGCTTCCCGAGCTGCAGCGTCGAGTGAGAGGGAGGGGGCGGCTCCGGGTCGTGGCGATCCCCGCCCACGATTCGGCCACGGCCCTGGAAGGCGAGTTGTCCTTTGTCGACAACCACGTCGATTCCACCACCGGGACGGTCCTGCTCAAGGCGAGATTCCCGAACCGCGATGGGCGGCTGTGGCCGGGGGAGTTCGTCGAGGTCACCCTCGTCCTCGGCGTGCAGTCTGAGGCGATCGTGATTCCCGCTGAGGCGGTGCTCGCCGGTCAGCAAGGGAGCTACGTGTTTGTCGTGGAAGCCGATGGGACTGCCCGGCAGCGGCCCGTGACGGTGCAGCGGACGGTGGACGGCCTCGCGGTGCTCGAGGGCCCGCTCGCACCCGGGACGCTCGTCGTCACCGACGGCCAGCTGCGTGTCACGCCCGGTGCCAGGGTCGATGTGCGCACCGCATCGGGCGCCGAAGACACCTCGGGAGGCCAGCCATGAACATCTCCGGCCTGTTCATCCGTCGCCCCGTGGCCACCACTCTGGTGATGATCGGGATCCTGCTCTTCGGCGTGATGGGCTACCGCCTGCTGCCGGTGAGCGACCTCCCGAACGTGGATTTTCCCACGATCTCCGTCTCCGCCGGCCTGCCAGGCGCGAATCCGGAGACGATGGCGGCCGCCGTTGCCACGCCGCTCGAGAGGCAGTTCTCGACGATCGCCGGCATCGACCAGATGACATCCAGCAGCACTCAAGGCGGGACGTCGATCACCCTGCAGTTCGACCTGTCGCGC
Source organism: Gemmatimonadales bacterium (assembly GCA_050733375.1). Classification (GTDB taxonomy): domain Bacteria; phylum Gemmatimonadota; class Gemmatimonadetes; order Gemmatimonadales; family GWC2-71-9; genus DASTHG01. Next base: position 13,108 of record JBOHST010000191.1, on the reverse strand, counting down.
GACATCGACGCGGCCGCCCAAGACGTGCAGGCGGCGATCTCACGCGTGCAACGCCAGCTGCCGCAGGACATGCTGCCGCCCTCCTTCCGGAAGGTGAACCCGGCGGACTCCCCGATCATCTTTTTCGCCCTGAGCTCACCGACGCTGTCGTTATCGACGCTCGACGAGTATGCGCAAACGATCCTTGCCCAGCGCATCTCGACGGTTTCCGGGGTGGCGCAGGTGCAGGTCTTCGGGTCACAGAAATATGCCGTGCGCGTCCAGATCGATCCCCGGGCGTTGGTGGCGCGGGGCATCGGCCTCGACGAAGTGGCGGCGGCGGTGGATGCGGGCAATCCCAACCTCCCCACCGGCATCCTGTGGGGACCGCACCGCGCACACACCGTGCGCGCCGACGGGCAAATCGAGAGCGCTCCCGAGTTTCGGCAGCTGGTCGTGACCTACCGGGACGGCGCGCCGGTGCGGCTGCAGGACGTGGCGCGGGTGCTCGACGACGTCCAGGACAACCGGACCGCGAGCTGGTTCGACGGCACGCGCGCCATCGTCCTCGCCGTCCAGCGGCAACCAGGGACGAACACCGTCGCCGTGGCGAGTGCAGTGAAGCGCATGGTGACCACGCTCGGGCCGCAGCTCCCGGCGTCCGTCCAGGTGGCGACGCTGTATGACCGTTCGCTGTCGATCAACGACTCGGTGCACGATGTGAAGGTGACGTTGTTCGTCACCCTCTGCCTCGTCGTGCTCGTCATATTCCTCTTTCTGCGCAATCTCTCCGCCACGGTCATCCCGAGCCTGGCCCTGCCGTTGTCGATCGTCGGCACCTTCGCCGCGATGTATCTGCTCGGCTACAGCCTCGACAACCTCTCGCTCATGGCCCTGACGCTGTCGGTCGGATTCGTCGTGGACGACGCCATCGTGATGCTGGAGAACATCGTCCGGCACATGGAGATGGGGAAGCCGCGGTTGCAGGCCGCGTTCGACGGCGCCCGGGAGATCGGGTTTACCATCCTCTCCATGACGCTGTCATTGACCGCCGTGTTCATTCCGGTGCTGTTCATGGGCGGCATCCTGGGACGGTTGTTCCACGAATTCGCCGTCACGATCGGCATCGCGATCCTCGTGTCGGGGTTCGTGTCGCTCACCCTGACCCCGATGCTCTGCAGCCGGTTTCTCCGCCCACCGCGGGAAGAGCGGCACGGACGGTTCTATGAGGTGAGCGAGGGGATGTACCGGCGCAGCCTGCGGTTGTACGAGCGCAGCCTGGCGTGGGTGATGGATCACCGCCGCGTGGCGCTGGCGTTCTCGGTCGTCATCCTCCTCGGCACCGTTGGGTTGTTCGCCCTCGTGCCCAAGGGGTTCATCCCGAACGAGGACACGGGATTTCTCAACGGCACCACCGAGACGCTGGAAGGCAGCTCGTTCGAGGCGATGGTGCAGCACCAGCAACAGGTAGCGGCGGTCCTGTCGCAGGACCCGAACATCGAGCATTTCATGTCGTCGGTCGGCGGCGGGACCATGAACCAGGGACGCGTCAGCATCCGGCTCAAACCGCGCGGCGAGCGACTCAGCGCCGAGGAAGTGGTGCGCGAGCTGCAACCCAAGCTCGCCGCCATTCCCGGGATCCGGACCTTCCTGCAGGTGCCGCCCGTGATCCGCATCGGCGGACGGTCCAGCAAGACGCTGTATCAGTTCACGCTGCAGAGCGGGGACATCGAAACGCTGTACGCCAGCGCGGCGGAGCTCGAGGCCAGGTTGCGCACCGTCCCGATCCTGCGCGACGTGACGACAGATCTCCAGATCAAGAACCCCCAGGTCCGGGTCCACATCGACCGGGATCGCGTCGCCGCCCTGGGGCTCACGGTGGAGCAGGTCGAGCGGGCGTTGTATGACGCCTACGGGACGCGCCAGGTCTCGACGATTTTCACACCCAACAACCAATACTCGGTCATCCTGGAGCTGTTGCCGCAGTATCAACGCGACCTGGGTGCCCTGCGGATGTTGCACATCCGGTCGCCGCAGGGCGCGCTCGTCCCGCTCGCGTCGCTCGCCTCCGTGACCTCCGACGTCGGGCCGCTGAGCGTGAACCACAGCGGGCAGCTGCCCTCGGTGACGTTGTCGTTCAACCTCGCCCCCGGCGCGTCCCTCGGCGACGCGGTGAGCACGGTGCAACGCCTCGCGCGCCAGACGCTCCCCGCCACTATCAGCACGGGCTTCGCGGGAACGGCGCAAGCGTTCCAGGCGAGCCAGCAGGGGTTGGTATTCCTGCTGCTGCTCGCGGTGCTCGTCATCTACCTCGTGCTGGGGGTCCTGTACGAGAGCTTCATCCACCCGCTCACGATCCTCTCGGGATTGCCGTTCGCGGGCTTTGGCGCCCTGTTGACGCTGCTGGTGTTTCGCACCGAGCTCAGCATCTACGCGTTCGTCGGGATCATCATGCTCGTGGGGCTCGTGAAGAAGAACGCGATCATGATGATCGACTTCGCGATCGAAGCCGAGCGACGCGAGGGCAAGTCGCCGCGGGACGCGATCATCGAAGCCTGTAGCGTACGGTTCCGGCCGATCATGATGACGACGATGGCGGCGCTGATGGGGACGCTCCCCATCGCGATTGGCTGGGGCGCTGGGGCGGAAGCGCGACGCCCCTTGGGCCTCGCCGTCGTCGGAGGACTGGCCTTTTCGCAGCTGATCACGCTGTACGTGACACCGGTGTTCTATACCTACCTCGATGCGCTGCAGCACCGGTTCGGTCGCCTGCGCCGACCGGCGCCGGCGACCGGCACGCTGGCGCAACCCGTCCCCGCCGACTGACCCGCCGGCCTAGCGGCCCAGCGCGCGCACCAACTCGAGTTCGGAGGCTTCGGCAGCTACACCCGCTACGACCACCTGATGGCGTTGGATCCCCGCATCGGGGCCGGGGCGCGCATCGGGTACGCCTTCACGGACCGCCTCGAGCTGGAGGTCGAATTCGGCCTCGCCCAGCCGCACACGCGAAACCAGTTCGGCTTCACGACGGTGCGGTGGGGCGGCGCGAGCCTGGTCTTGAACATCGCCCCCGGCCGACGGAACCGACCGTACCTGCTGGGCGGGTATTCGCGGATCGATTACGGGTCCGCCGCGAGCGCCCCCTACGACTTCGCCGACCACGCCCTGCACGGCGCGATCGGCGACCGGCTCTTCATCATGGACGGCGTGGCGCTGCGCTTCGAGGGTCGTGCGATGTTCGCGCCCAAGACCGATCGCCGTTTCGGCGGCGAGTGGGCGGGCCATGTCGTCGGCTCGGTCGGCCTCGCGATGTTCGCCTTGGGCCGCGGACCGGGGGACGCCGATCAGGACCGGGTGAACGATCCGCAGGACGGCTGTCCGGGGACGCCGCCTCGCGCCGTGGTGGATCGGCGGGGCTGCCCCGCTGACCGTGACGGCGACGCTGTCGCGGACGGCATCGATCGGTGCGCCGCCACGCCCGCCAGCGCTCAGGTGGACCGCTCCGGATGCCCGATCGATAGAGACGCGGACGGGGTCTACGACGGCATCGACCAGTGCGGCAACTCACCGTCAGGCGTCACGGTTGATGCCCGGGGTTGCCCGTTAGACGCCGATGCCGACGGTGTGGCCGATCAGCTGGACCGCTGCCCGCGCTCCGCGGCCGGCGTTCGCGTGGACGCATCCGGCTGTGCGCTGGTCCGCGACAGCGTGCCCCCGCTGTTCTCCGACCGCGGGTCGATGATCCTGCACGGAGTGACCTTCGGAAGCGGCAGCTCGATCTTGACCCCAGGGTCGTTCACCGTGCTCGATGGGGTGGCCACGGCGTTGATCGCGCAGCCGGAGATCCGCGTGGAAATCGCGGGTTCCACGGACGACGCGGGCGCGGCCTCGTTGAACATTCGCCTCTCGCAGCTCCGTGCCGAAGCGGTGCGCGGCTACCTCGCGACGCGTGGTGTCGCACCCGGTCGCATGGTGGCGCGGGGGTTCGGACCCGGGAGCCCGATTGCGGTCAATACCACGGCCGCGGGCCGGGCGCAGAACCGCCGCATCGAGCTGCACCGTCTCCCGTAAATAGGAAGGATCCTCTTTACCGCTCACCTGCCGGGCTAGGGCCGAGGCTGGCGGCTGCGGACCGTTCAATCCAGCGAGCCAACGCGGGGAGGGGAGCGAGCGGGGTCGGCGTGTAGCGGACGGGCAATCCCTCCAGATCCCCGGGCAGTTTCTGCCGGTCAATCGAGCCTGAGGAAATGAGCACCGCGATGACCGTCACCGAATCGTGTGACGTCGCGGCGAGCGCGTTGACCGTATCCCGCATCGACCCGACCGCCGCCGCGCGCAGTGGGGGATCCGCGTCATCCCACAGCAGGGCCACCGCGAACGGGGCCCGGAGGCCCGCTGCCGGCAGCGCTCCTGCGGCGCTCCGCAGGTTGACCAGCCAATGCGCCGCGTCGACCGAGTTACTCGGACCGTGTGCCACCAGCAGCACCGGACGGGCGCGATCCCGCTCCGACAGGGCGCTCCAGCGGGCCACGATGGCGTCCCCGAGCTCCGGTGCGGCATCGAGCGCCGGGGTCACCCGCGTCGGGACCGGCGGTGGCCCGTGCCGCATCTCCATGTGATGGCCGGCGACACTGTCGCGCATCCCGGCGTAGTACTCGATCTCCCGGTAGTGGCCGCCGTAGGATGAGACCATGAGCGGCACCACGACGATGGATTTGGCCTGCGCAGCGAGCAGAGAGTCGACCGCGCTGTCCCACCCGGCGGTTTTAGCCTCGGTCCCCATCAGGAACGCCACGGCCATCGGCCCGTGCGTCCAGCGCACCTGCGTCATTGTTTCGCGTACCCGCGCGTTCCATGCGGCGTTCGCGCCGTGGGCCACGACGAGCAGACCTGTCTGGGCAACGGCCGGGGGCCCTCCCACCAGCATGAAGCCGAGCGCCCAGGCGGCCGCCATCTTTCGGAAACCCTGTATGTGTTCGACCATGTCTCCAGGACCGTGGATGAGAAGTATTCTCAAATCGTTTGTGGCGCCGTAGAATAGCGATGATTAGGGTTGCTCGTCAAGGCGAATCAGCAGCGGAGTTGGTAGTGTACCGCATGCCTCCGAATCGCCCCAGCAACACGATTGCCGGGCTCGTGGCGTCCATCATGTTCGGAGCCGTGAGCACAGCCAGCGGGCAGCAAGTGCTAGGCGGCTTGCGCGGCACGGTCACCCAGTCGGCGGATGCGCCTGCTGCCGGGGCGCAGGTTTTTCTCTTGGGAACTGCGTTCCGCGCAGTGGCCGACGAGCAGGGCCGCTACACGATCGACCACATTCCCGCCGGCGACTACACCGTCCAGGCAACGCTCCCGGCGTCGGCGCCCGGCGAGGCCAGCGTGCGAGTGCGCGCCGGCACGACGACCAGGCTCGACCTTTCGCTCGGGCGCACCGCACCGGCCCCGGGCACGCTCAGTGCGCTCCGCATTGTCAGCGATGCGATGTCTTCCGGAGCCACCTTCCCGGGCGAGCTGCTCGACGCGTTGCCAGTCGATGAGGCCCGACAGACACTCACCCTCATGCCGGGGGTGGTGGCGCGCGGCACCGATGTGGGCATCGGCTCGGCCACGGGGCACTCGATTCGCGGCGGAGCCCCCGGCGAAGCGAGCGTCTACGTCGACGGCGCCCCGGTCCGTTTCGAGACGCTGGGCATCCAGGGGTTGGCCGTCGGCACGAATGCGTTGGCGGAGCTGTCCGTGACAACGGGCGTGCCCACGGCGTTGACGAGCGACGGACGCGGCGGCGTGATCGGCTACGTAACCCGCAGCGGCGGCCGAGAGTTTTCCGCGCGCGTCCGCGCGGATACCGATGAGCCGTTCGGCGACGGGTCGAGCGTCGGCTACAACCGCTTTGAAGGTGCCGCCGGTGGGCCGTCGCCGGGCATGCAACGCGTGCGCTGGTTTCTGTCCGCCGCGGTGTTGGGACAGCGGTCCCGATACCGTGGCCCGGGCGCGGCGGACCAGCCGACCTACGTCGTCGGCGGCGCGGATACGACGGTCACATGGATTGACTTTGGCGGCCAGAGCTTCTCGGCGACCCTCCCGCTGTTCGTCCAGTCGAGTGGGCGGTGCGACGCGGACCAGAACCTCGGGTTTGCGTGCGGGGGTTTGCGACGGCCGCTCGACTGGTCCACGCAACGAATGGGGCAGGGGAAGCTGCTCTTCTCCTACGGCGACGGCTCGAGTGTGTCGCTCACCGGAGTGGCGAGCGATCAGCAACAACGATTCTTCCCCGGTGCGCAAATCGCGGATGCTGCCCTCTACCAGGGGGCCCGGGCGTGGTCGCGACTCATCGTGCTCAATTGGAGCCAGATCCTGCGACCCTCGGGGGACGGCGCGGTCGCGGTCAACGCAAATCTCTCGTACGGAACGGACCGCCGGATCTCTGGTCCCCTCGACCCCGCTTCCGACGTCGCCACACGTGATCCCTTCCTCGGCATCGAATTCGCGGCCCTCCGGTTCACCGCGCAGGACAGCTTGCCGTTCCCGCTGAGCGATCGGTTCATCCGAAACATCCGCACCAATTCCGGGCTCCGCGTGCCGTTTCTCGACCGGACCGATCTCCGCAACGCACAGCCATACCGATTGAACCCATTTGGGTTCATGAGCGGCTGGCCGACTCAGGGCATCGACAGCCGGCTGGCGATGACGTGGGAGCGGCGGGTGAACGGCCGCGTGTTTCTCGACTGGCAGGCGAGCGACGTGCACCGGATCACGCTCGGCGGCGACGTCACCCGCACCGACCTGTCGCACTATGACGGCGCCCTGCTCCGCACGACTGGGCTCGATGCATTTCTGGTGCATCCCCGGCGCTTCGCATTGTTCGCCGGCGACCGGGTGGAGTTGGGCGACTTCTCGGTCGACATCGGGGTGCGGTACGACCGTTTCACCAAGGGAGGGGAGTTCCCGAACGCGCCGGGGCGAATCTTCACCGACCCCGCCTGGGGCACCGGCGCCGATACGAGCGATACCGCCTATGTCGGCTCGTTGGCTCGCGTGTTCGACCATACGGGCGTGCAGGGGGCGCTGTCGCCGCGCGTGCGACTCGCGTATGCCATCGCGCCGCGCACCAGTGTACGGTTGGGCTACGGGCAAGTCGTGGAACCACCGCGCTTCGGATTGCTCTTTGCGCACAGCAATAGCGACCTGGGCTTCACCTCGGCCATCGACCTGTTCGGTTGGGACCTGACGTACCGCAAGTCAACGTTGTGGGAGGCGGGGATCCGACATGGGCTGACCTCCGACGTGACGATGGAGGTGGCCGTGTACGACAAGACGTTCGCCGGCTATGAAGGCCGGATTATGGCCTTCGACGATCCAGCGGTCCCTGGGAGCACGGTCAACATTAATGCACTGACCGCGGTCGATGCCGGGCACCGGATCGGCGTGGATGCGCGGGTCGATTGGCACCAAGGAGAGTTCCTCGCCGGCGCGTTGGCGTATTCATTCTTGCGGAGCAGCGAGGATGCCAACAACGCGGCGCACGCGGTCGCGGGCCTCGCGATGCTTCGGGTGCCAGCCGACTGGAAGCCGCAGACCGTTTTGGGGACGGTGGCACGCGACGTCACCGCGTCCATGACCGTACGGGTGGTGAACGGCTTACCGTACACGCGCCTGCAGAACAGTGGAGCGGGGATCATCGCCCCAGACGTGGACGGAGGAATACCGATCGAACCGCGCAACAGCTCGCGGCTTCCCTGGACCAAGTCGCTCGACCTCACGCTTTCTAAAGGCTTCCTGGTTGGTCGAGTCGGTGGGATAATGTACGCCGATCTGCGGAACTTGTTCGGATTCACCAACATCCTGGGTGCCTATGCCGAGACCGGTGCCGTCGAGAACGGCGTGTACGAACAGGCGCTCGCCAGTCCGGAACTGGTCGGTCTGCAAAACGAGGCCAGCTCGAACAACGCCCTGCTCCCGGACGGAACGGTTGACTTGAACGCCTGCGCCACGTGGTTCCTCCCGGTGAATTGCGTCGCGTTGCAACGGGTCGAGCGTCGCTTCGGAGACGGTGACGGGCTCTACTCGACGACCGAGCAGGTGCAGGCGTTCAACGCCTATTACGATTCGTTCTTTGGCCCGTGGCGGTTCTACGGTCCCGCTCGCGCCGTACGGATCGGCATCCAGCTGCGCTTCTAGGCATCAGGCCCGGGTTCCGGGTTCTCCGTCAACGAAACGAAGAGCTTGGTGGTGTAGAACACCGCCCGCCCCCGTACTGCATCCAGCTCCCGACGCCGCACCCCCGTGAGGAGGCCCGTTTCCTCCCCCCGCTGCAGCAGATAGCCGAGCTCGATCAAGTACCCGAGAGCGAGATCCACGCAGCGCTGAAACGACTTGCGCGTCAGGCGACCGGAGCCGTTGGCGAGCTTGGCCGGTGCCAGCAACGCCACCGAACGGAGCTCGTCGCGCAGGCACTCACCGTCCGGGCCGCTCCACTTTTCCGTTGCCCGCCACACGGCCAACACCAGCTCATGGGACACCTTCCAGGCGTCCAGCTTCTCATATGTCATTATCGGGATGGATGGTATCGCCGGGGGCGCCCGCCGCGGTAACCAAACCCACGCCCGGAGTACCGAAAAGCCGCGACCCAATCCCCGGTAACCTGGGTCACGGCAGGCCACGGGGCTCCAGTCGCACTTTTCGCTCTATGAGAGCTCCATTCATCCCAAGCATGAAGGACGTGCTCATCCCGCTCGTCGCGCTGGGCGTGCTCGTGGCCTTCGCCGCCTTGACCGTCGGCGGTTGACCCCGGCTCACGCGATCAGGGCGAGGCCGGAGTCGCAGCGCGTCGCCGGGGGAGGAGAGCGGCCCGTCGCATGGGAAATGCGGCGGGCCGTTTGCCGTGCTACCTTACGGCCGCTCGAAACCAGGAGCCGTCTCTGACGACCCACTTCGCCACGGACCTGACCGTCACGCTGCAGGCGGATCGCCCGGGCGCCCTCGCCGCGGCGATCGAGGCGATCGCCAAGGCGGGGATCAATCTCGATGGCTACGCGGAGTTCGAAGGGACGCTGCACGTGCTCACGCATGACGCGCCGGCGACGCAGCGGGCCCTGCGAGCAGTCGGGATCCGGGTCCGCGGCGAGCGGCAGGTGATCGTGATCGGCGTAGACGACAGGCCGGGTGTGGCGGCGCAGGTGTTTCGACGCATTGCGGACGCCGGCATCAACGTCGACTTCAGTTACGTTGCGAATCAGAACCGCATGGTCATCGGCGCGGACGACCCGACAAAGATCGCGGACGTCGTGAAATGATCGACCCGCCTCGAAACCGGAACATATTGTCCCGCAATAGTTTCGGCGAAGCGGCCAGATCGTCGTGGACGGCGCGATCTTGATCGCCGCACCGTCGACAACGCACTATTAGGGCCCACCATGACACGTCGCTCCGCGATCACCCTGTTCGTGGGCTGTCTGGCGCTGGCCGCCGCGTGCTCCAAGGGAGCGCCCCCGGCGCCCGCGCCGGCGCCGCTGGCGCCAGCCCGCGTCGTCCGGGAGACCGTGACCGTGCGGGACCACGAGCTCGAGCAACGGGTGTCGCGACAGGATCTGCTGCTGTTGGACAAAGACGCCCAGATCGAGGAGCTGCAGACACAGCTCGATGAAGCGCGGCGGGAAGTGCTGCGGTCCATGGCGAAGGTCCAGACGTTGGCTACGCGCGCCGAGGCGGCTTCCGCGATGGCGGAAGCCGAGATCGCGGTGCAGGCGTTGCGGCGCTCGGCGGGCGGGCAAGCCGCCCCCGAGGTTGCCAAAGCGGCCAAATTGGTCCAGGACGCCACCAACGAGTTCAACCGCCAGAACTACGGCGGCGCGCTCTGGCTCGCCAACCAGGCGAAGAACCAGGCGGAGCTGGGCGGCAGACGGTTCACGGGTGGAGACCGCACGGCGCTCCGCCCTGGCGAGCAGCTGTTCGCGGTTCCGCTGCGGCTGCAGACCGTCGGGCGCAGTAAGCTGCGGGAGGGCCCCGGCACTGGCTACCGCGCGCTCGCGACGCTCGAGGGCGGCCAGCCGCTCACGGCGTTCTCGTTCGTGGACCAGTGGATGCGGGTGTCCGACGACACCGGACATTCGGGGTGGGTGTTCTACAACCTCGTGCGCAAGCGGCCGGACAGCGCCCGCTAGGCGGGCACCAGGCGTTTCACCCCGCTCGCTCCTTCGGCTTCGCTTCGCGCACCAGCTTCAGCCCGGCGCGCCGTACGCGATCGCGGCCCTCGCGCTTGGCCTCGTACAACGCTTCGTCGGCGGCCGTGATCACCTGTTCCGGGGTGTTCCCGTACAAGGGGAATTCCGAGACCCCGATACTGACCGTGATGCGCCGGCCCGGGAACACTTCTGCGGCGACGAGCGCGCGCACCCGCTCGGCGATCTCCAGTGCCTCGGTCATGCCGGTCTCGGGCAACATCACGAGGAATTCCTCGCCGCCATAGCGCGCGACGTCATCCACCTCGCGCGTCGCTTCGCGCAACAGGGCTGCGACCCGCGCCAGCACGCCGTCGCCCGCCAGGTGGCCGAAGGTGTCGTTGTATTTCTTGAAGTGATCCACGTCCACCATCAGCACCGAGAACGTGTGCTTGAGCCGCTGCGACCGGCGCACCTCGTCGGTGAGGGATTCCATCAGGCGGCGGCGGTTGTGCAGTCCGGTGAGCCCATCGGTCACCGAGAGCGTTTCGAGCTCCTCGTTCTTGCGGCGCAACGTCTCGTTGGCGGCATCGAGCGCCTGGCGGCCCTCGCGCAGGCGGACCACCATGTTGTTGAACACCTGGGTGAGATAGCCGACCTCGCCGCCGGAGAGCACCGGCAGATCCACGTCCAGGTTGCCGGCTGCCACCTTGGCGGCGCCTTTCGTGAGCCGCGCCAGCGGTCGCACGATGAACAGGCCAAGCAGGTACCCGATCAAGCCGATCCCCACCAGCAAGGTGGACACGAGCAGCAAGGTGAGGTTGCGCATCCTGGTGACTTCGCGGAACGCGGCGGTGGCGGGGATCTCCGCTACAACCGCCAGGCGTTGCTCCGACCCGCGGCGCAGGCTGCCGAGCACCTGGTCGCCGTTGTGGTTGCGATAGCTCGTCACGCGGCCGTCCTGCTCCGACAGCCGCTGCATCGAGGCGGTCGTCAGCCGCGCGCCCGTCCCGGCTGCGCCGGTAACGAGGGCGCCGTCGGTGGTCACCAGGTACACGCGCCCCGAATCCGCCAAGGAGAAGTCCCGGAGGGTCCGTTCGAGGTCGACGAGACTGAGCTTTGCCGTCAGCGCCCCGAGGAAGCGCCGGCTTGGGACGGCGATCGGAACGGCCGCCACGAGCAGCGTCGCCCCCAGATCTTCGTCGCGGTACGGCTCACCGAGGGCGGTTCGGCCGGCGGTGATATCGCTCGTCCAATCGTTGGGCAGCTGAACCGGTCGGGAGGACCTTGCACTGGTTGCGATGACGCGTCCCTGCGGGTCCACAACCATCAGCTCGAGGTAATCGGCGAACCGCTCTCGCACGGACCTGAGGTAGTCGTTCATCCGGCGTAGCGCCGGCCCCCGACCGCGGCTCGAGATCAGATCCAGGTTTTCCGACACCGCCTCGGAAATGGCGAACACTCGGAGCTCCGCCAGGCGGTCCTTGAGCCACAACTCGAGCTCGCGCGAGCTCTGCCGGCTGGTACTCTCGAGCTGCTCGGTGATCTTGCTGTTGAGTGACCGCTTGTTCTGGGTGTAGGACAGCCACGCAGTGGAGAGCGACGGGATCAGGGTCGCCACAACCGCGAAAAAGAGTATGCGGCTCCGGATGCTGTCGAGGCGCAGGATCCGGGCGTTTTTTGAAACCGATTGTTCCAGGTTGCTCAGCCGCATCGCTCTCCTATGATCCAATCCCCAGCCAGCCTACCGAAGATTCACTTTGTACGAGTGCGTGCAAGTAGGGTGCCCGGAATCCCGGAACGCACACGCTCAAAAGGGGTTGCGGTGGCGGCGTGGCAACTCAAGCCGCGCCGGTCAGTGGCGGCCGCCGGAAGGCCTCCCGTGACCCGGGTCACCGGCGGAGATCCGGCAGCCATCACGCGTGTGACCCCCTTCCAGCGCATGGCAGGCGGCGGTCGTGGGGTCGACACGTCACCGCTCCGCGGCGCGCGGGCGACACCGGCGTGGAGCCGTCCGCGCGTTGCGCAACCAATCGGGCGAGTTGCACCGACCGATCCGTGCGCCGGTGGCTGCCGGTCGCGGTAGGGATACCAGCAGGTCTTCGCTTCCATCACGTAGTCGATGTGGAGGAGCAGCGGAAAATTGAACGGCACGATCGCCGCTACGACGCCGTAGGGCTCCTTGATGGTAAAGTTGACCTGGTGCGGCTGCACCGGCGGGATCGAGTTGCCATAGCTCCGCCGTCCCACCTCAGCGTAGTAGTCGAAGCAGGCGCGCGCCTCGCGGCCTCGACCGCGGCGCTGATATCTGCGGCACCGCATTCCGGAGCCACGCCGACGAGCTCGAGCGTCGCTGGGTTGCGGATTTCCCGGGTGTCGGGGGACTTGGCGGGGATCCACTTGCCTGCGATCAGAATGCGGGAGACGTCACTCATCCGTGCGTGCCCTCGAATGGGAAAGGACGGATCGATATTCTCGCCGCCGGTGGCCGGGCGCGCCAGCGGTGTGCACATTCCTTCACGAGACCACCGCATTCCCGTTGCTCACTTTTTCAGCACCCGTATTGGGACCCGCTCACCGAGGGAAGCCATGCACGACCTGACCCGCCGTGATTTCGTGGGGCTCGCCGCCGCCACCGGGCTCGCCGCCGCCGCCCGGCCGCTCGCCGATCCGTCCTCCCGCGTCGCCGCTCCCCATGCGCTCACTGCCGCGCCGTTCGAGCTGGAGGAGACCACCATCGCCGCCCTGCAAGCGGGACTGCGCAGCGGGAAGTACACCTCGCGCCGCCTGTGCGAAGCGTACCTGGCGCGCATCGAGCAGCTCGACCGCCGCGGCCCCATGTTGCGCTCGGTGATCGAGACCAACCCGGAGGCGGTGTCGCTCGCGACGGCGGCGGACGCCGATCGGCGCGCGGGCCGCGTGCGGGGACCGCTGCACGGGATCCCCGTCCTGATCAAGGACAACATCGCGACGGG
>JBOHST010000190.1:0-3090 GCA_050733375.1 Gemmatimonadales bacterium | reverse complement strand
GCGCGAGCAGGGGGACGAAGCGCCGTTTTTGCTCGTCACTGCCGAAATCCATGATCGGCGACGTGCCCAGGGTGGTATGGGCGCTCACGGTAATCGAGTGACTCGCGTCGATCTTCGCGAGCTCGTGGATCACGATGATGTAGGAGAGGTAATCCATGCCGGCCCCGCCCAGCTCCTCCGCCCATGGGATGCCGAACAGGCCGAGGCCGGCCATCTGCTTCACGTTGTCCCAGGGGAATCGCGAGTCGAGGTCATACTCGCGGGCGCTCGGCTTCACCACCGCTCGGGCGAAGTCGCGCACCATGTCGCGGACCTGAAGGTGGTGGTCGGTGAAGTAGAGGGAGTCGTGCATGGGACGGAATATAGTGGGGCCAACGCGTTCCCTTAGCTGAACCCAGGGGCGAATTAACGCAGCCGAAGTCCCGGGGTTAACGGAGTGCTCGGGCAAGCCTGGTTACGTGTCGGGTGGGATACCCGCGAGGCGCCGCCATGGGGTTACCTGACTCATACGCTGTTTCGGAAAACCCCGGGGCATGGCCCCGGGGTTAACCCACCCGAAGCGGTAACCGATCCGGGTGGCGAGTCCGCTGGCGGGCCACGTATATCCGTGCGGCGCGCAGGTGGCTCCGGCTCAGGGGGTTCGCGTAATAGCCGCCACACCAGCGCAGCGGGTGACCGGTGCTCTGTTCGTTCACCCGTCGCGCCGACTCCGACTTTGCCTCCCGTACAAAATCGCTCACCCGCACGTCCGGTGCGTAGCTCACCACCATAGGTACATGGTCTCCGAGGACGGCTTGCCCGTGAATCCTCGCGTCCTCTGGGACTCGCCAGCTTTGTGTGATCCACGGCTTCGCGTCATTGTCTCACAAGGCGTGGGTTTAACCCCGGGGCCATGCCCCGGGGTTAACTGAGAGCCCGGCCAACCTTTCCCGCTGCAACTACCCATGTCGGGGTGGATCAACGCGGCTGGCGCTCGGGGTCACCAATACCAAGCCTGCACTTGGAAGCCAAAGCCATTCCCGACTACCCACACACGTCACACCCGCTACACGTCCCCAGCCGCTCTCCGAAATGCTCCAACAGCATTCGCCGGCGACACCGTCGCTGCTCAACATAGCGCCGCATCTCCGGGGTGGCCTCCCCGCAGGCGAAATCCTCCCGGCGCCACAGGATCCGGCAGGTAGCCGCGCGGCCATCGCGCCCTGCCCGCCCCGCCTCCTGATAGTAGGACTCGAGGGTACGCGGCGGTCCCCAATGCAGCACCAGCCGCACGTCGGGCTTGTCGATCCCCATGCCGAATGCGCTCGTCGCCACCATCACCGGCGCCCGGTCATGCAGAAATGCGCCGAGCACCGGTTTGCGAATGTCGGCATCGAGTCCAGCGTGGTATGGCGCGGCCTTGAATCCGCGAAGCCGGAGCGCCCGGGTCACGAGCTCGGTGAGCCGGCGGGTGGGGGCGTACACGATCGCCTGCCCGCCCGCTTCGTCGAGGGCGCGGACGAGGCGGGCGTAGCGGTCGCGGTCGTCTTTCACCCGCGTGACCTCGAAGCGGAGGTTCGGGCGATCGAACGAGGCGGCCACGACCTCCGCCCGCGGAATTCGCAGCACTTCGAGAATCTCCTGCCGCGTCGTCGGGGTGGCGCTGCCGGTGAGGGCGAGCGTCTGCGGCTCCCGCAGGTGATAGCGGAATTCTCCGAGCTGGCGATACAGCGGCCGGAAGGCGTTGCCCCATTCGACGATGCAGTGGGCCTCGTCCACGGCGAGGAGCGGCACGCGGACGCCGGCGTCTCGCACCAACCGCGACAGGGAAGCAAGCCGCTCCGGCGCGCAGTATAGCAGCCGCACCTGCCCGCTGAGCGCCAACCCGAGAATGGCGCGTCGGTCGGCTTGGGCGAGCGTGCTGTTCAGGTAGGCCGCCGCGATCCCCCGCTTCCGCAGGCTCGACACTTGATCCTGCATCAGTGAGATGAGCGGCGAGACGACGAGGGTCAGCCCCTCCGAGAGCAGGGCCGGTACCTGGTAGCACAACGATTTCCCCGCCCCCGTGGGCAGCACGGCGAGGACATGCCGGCCGCCGAGCAGCGGCGCGAGCACCCGCAGCTGAGACGCGCGGAAGCGGGGATACCCGAATCGCTCGGCCAGCACCGCCCGGGCCTGAAAGAGGTTGTGCTGGGGAGCGCCCATAGGGTAGCAAAGCAAATGACCCCGGCGGAAAAACCGGGATCCTATTCACGCCGCTGGGACCGGATTCCTCCGACTGGGACACACCCTGGTTGCGCGCCACCATCAGTTCCGGGGCGGAGCGCCGACGAGCAAGCATCGTTGCGGTCGGATTGGACAGCCTCGGGATGCGCCTATTGCTGGGGGGACGTCGGCGGATATGACTATTCCATATGGTCCTCCGCGATTCCGGACTCGTTCCCCACTGCACTACGGTTCACACGCATCGCCACCAGGGGCTCCATACCTGTGGGCTCGACGCGCCGGGCCAAGCATTGAGGCCACGATCCAACCGCGGCCGCTCGCAAACATAGCGCCATTCAGCCACCTGACGGCCGAGGCGAGCTTTTCATGCACCTTGGAAGCGCCGGGACAAGCACGCTGCTGGGGCGACAACACCGACAGGCAGCTCGGCCAGTGGAGCCTCATTGCAAAACCACTATTGCGGCTTCCACACCGGTGATGTGTGCGAGCCAAGCCTTGGGCATTGGCGCAACCGGAGACCGCGCGTCACCCGTCGAGGTCGCAGGCGGCGTCAGATTCGCCTCGCTCACGGCGGAAGCCGGGCACTCCTGCGGGCTCGCTGAAAACGGGGATGCCACTGTTGGGGAAGCAACGAGTACGGTCAGCTCGGCGATGGCACGACGATCGACCGTGACCGACCGGTCAAGGTACGGCGCCGATCCCTGATCTACTCTAGCTCCGACACGCCCTCGTTGCGCACCAACACCAGAATCGCCGCCTGGGGGGCGACCAGGTAGCTCTTGCCCTCGAACGTGATTTCCACAGCCGCTTTCCGGAAAAACAGCGCGTAGTCTCCCGGCTGTGCCTGCATCGGCAAGTACTTCACGTCGGGGCTACGGATCTTCC
>JBOHST010000189.1:0-3802 GCA_050733375.1 Gemmatimonadales bacterium | reverse complement strand
TCCCGGTGCGGCGGGAGCTGGTCACGCGCATGGCGGACTCGCTGCGCGTGGAAGTGGTGGACACGGGCCCATCCCGTGTCCGCATGGTCGCGGCAGACCGGCGTGTCCTGCCGTTCATCGACATGGTGCATTGGCCGTTCGAGCTGGCGCTGATGCGCCTGCGCGCTTCGGGCGCACCCCGCACCCTGCAGCCGCTGCTCACGGGTTCGCGTGCCGCGGACTTCGAGCTCGCCGCGATCGGGCCGGACTCCATGACCATCACCCACCCAACCCGCGGCACAATGCGCGTGCGGGTGGATGCCGCCGGCCGCCTCGGCGTCCTCGACGCCGGCGCGACCACCCGCAAGCTCGTGGTCGAGCGCCGGCCGTGGATGTCGCTCGACGCGCTCGCGGCCCGTTGGGCGGCTGCCGATGCGGCGGGGGCGAGCGTCGGCGCCCTGTCGGGGCGGGCTGCCGTCACGAGCAGCGTAGCGGGGGCCACCATCACCATCGACCATGGCACCCCATCCAGGCGCGGCCGCGAGATCTGGGGCGTGCTGGTGCCGTTCGGCCAGGTGTGGCGCAGCGGCGCGAACCAGGCCACGCAGTTCACCACCGACCGGGACCTCGTGTTCGGCAACGGCGCGGACGCGCTCGCGGTGCCGGCGGGCGCCTACACGCTGTTCTCGATTCCGGAGCGAACCGGCGGCCTGCTCATCATCAACCGTCAAACGGGCCAGACCGGGACCGCGTACGATGCAGCTCGAGACCTGGGCCGCGTCCCACTCGCGGCCCGGCCGCTGCCCGATGTGGTGGAGGTCTTTTCCGTTGCCGTTACGCCCGACGGCGACGGCGGCGCGCTGCGGCTCCAATGGGATCGCACCGAGCTCGTGGCGCGATTCACAGTGGCGGCCCAGGGGGAATGACCGGGCCACTCGCTTAGTGCATCCGGGGACGACAAACGCTACGCGGCGGTGCCATTCGGTGGGTTGTCTGGGCTCCTGCCTGTGGGTACAATTCGGCCATGACGCGCTGTGCCGTGAACCTGCTCCACAATTCTGGGACACCAAGCCCGGGGAGCGCGCGTACTGGCTGACGTGATCGAATGCACGTGACAGATCGGCCCGCTCCGCTTCAACGGAGCGGGCTTTTTCGTAGGTGGACGCGGGTCAATGACGAGGAGCTCTTGATGAAGAAGCACTACCTGCTGGCCAGCGACTTCGACCAGACGCTGAGCTTCAACGATTCGGGAATCATTCTGAGCGAAGTGCTCGGCACCGCCGGCTTCCGGGAGAAAGTAGCGAACCTGTCGCGCCTGAACCTGGTGCAACAGGGCGCCGAGCTTGCCTACCTGCTGCGGCACGACCCCGAGTACCGGCGCGTGCGAAGGGAGGATCTGCTCGAAGTCGGGCGGCGCGTCCGGCTGAAGCGGAACGTGGCGCTGCTGACGCGGATGCTCGAGCAGGGAATCGACGGTCACCGCTTCGATTTCCACGTGATCTCGGCCGCGCCCGAGGAAGTCGTGATCGCGGCGTTGGACGGCGTCGTGCCGCCGGACCACGTCGTGGGCACGCGCTTCGGTTGGGATGCGACGTCCGGGGAGGTCGACTCCATTATTCGCGTGGCCGCCGGGTTCGGCAAAGTGGCGGCCGTCGAGGAGCTCCGCTTGAAGCTGGCCCTGCCGCGCGACCAAGTCATTTACCTCGGCGACGGCCAGTCGGACATCCCCGTCATGCTGCACGTGAACCGGGGCGATGGCTTCACGATCGCGGCATCTGAGGCCCGGGAGATCGCCCAGATCGCGAAGCGCACGGTGATCAGCGACGACGCCCTCAGCGTGCTCGTGCCGATCCTCGAGGAGATCGTCGCCTTCGGGCCGAGCCAAATCCGCGCGGTGTTCGAGAGCCATGGGTTGGTGATTCAGGAGTGGGACCGGGTGCGGACCGACTGGCTGACGTTTCGGGACGGCGCCGAGGCTGATGCCGTGGCGGAGGGGTGATGCTCGATTGGCTCGGGTGGTTCGCGACGGCGGTATTCGTGACCTCGTACTTCACCAAGCAGTCGGCGACGCTGCGTCGCATACAGGGTGTGGCCGCGTGCCTGTGGGCGGTCTACGGCGTCCTGATCCACGCCCTGCCGGTGGTCGTGGCCAATGTGATCGTGGCGGGCGTTGCCCTCGCGTCGTCGTTCAAACGCCGCGTCAAGGCTGAGGCCTCGGGGTCTTGATCCTCGGCAATAGCAGCGCATTGAACGTCACGGTCACTGTGCTCGCGCTCATCGCAAGCGCCGCCCACGCCGGCTTGAGCAGGATCCCGAACGCCGGATACAGCACGCCGGCGGCGAGCGGAATCGCGACCACGTTGTAGATCGCGGCCCAGAACAGGTTCTGCTTGATCTTGCGGCGCACCCGGCGCGCGAGGGTGAGCGCCGCCGGGACATCGGCGGGGTTGTCCTTCATCAGAATCACCCCCGCCGTCTCGATGGCAACGTCGGTTCCCGCGCCGATGGCGATACCCACCGATGCGGCCGCGAGCGCCGGTGCGTCATTCACGCCATCGCCCACCATCGCCACCCGCCGGCCCTGCTCCTCGAGGCGCCGTATTTCGGCCGCCTTGTCGCCCGGCAGCACCTCCGCCAGCACCACGTCGATGCCGAGCGTTCGCGCGACCGCATCCGCCGTGGCGCGACTGTCTCCGGAGAGCAGCAGGACCCGCACGCCGAAGTGATGCAAGGCAGCGACCGCGACGCGCGCGGTGGGTCGGATTTGGTCGGCCACCGCGATCAGGCCCAGCATGCGACCGTCTGCTGCCACGTACACGGCGGTCTTCGCCTCGGCCCGCAAGCGCTCGGCCTCGGCCTCCAGCTGGGGTACCACGCCGTAGCGCTCGAGCAGCTTGCGATTCCCTACGAGGACGGCCTGCCCGCCTACCGATGCCCGGACCCCGTGGCCGGGAATCGCTTCGAAATCCGAAGGTCGGTCGACAGCAACCGCGCGGGCCTTCGCGGCCTCCACGACGGCGACGGCCAAGGGGTGCTCCGATTGCGCATCGGCGGCGGCCGCGAGCCGGAGCAGCTCCGCCTCCGTCACTCCTGCCGCAGGAATGATGTCCGTCACCGACGGACGACCTTCGGTGAGCGTGCCCGTCTTGTCGAACACGACCATGTCGACCCGGGCGGCGGCTTCGAGGACGGTGGCGTTGCGGAACAGCACCCCTCCACGCTGCGCGCCCCACGCCCACCGTGATCGCGGTCGGCGTCGCGAGGGCGAGCGCGTCAGGGCACGCGATCACGACCGCCGCGACGGCCGCCGACAGGGCGAACACCACGCCCTCACCGCCGAACATTGTCCAGGCGGCAAAGGTGAGGAGGCCGGAGGCAAGCGCCACGATGACGAGATACTTGCCCGCCAGGTCGGCGAGCCGCTGCGCCGGCGCCTTGGAGGACTGCGCGTCCCGCACCATCGCCACGATCTTGGCGAGCGCGGTGTCCGCGCCGACCTTGGTGGCGCGGAACCGAAACGCTCCCTGTTGGTTGCGCGTCCCCCCGACCACCGCGGCACCCGCTGTCTTCGCGACCGGAACCGGCTCCCCGGTGAGCATGGACTCGTCCACATAGCTCGAGCCCTCGGTCACGCTGCCATCCACCGGAATGGTGTCACCGGGTCGGACGGCGAGCGTGTCGCCAACGGCCACGGCATCGAGGGGGACTTCCTCCTCGAAGCCGTCGCGCACTCTTCGTGCCGTGGGCGGGGCGAGCTTGAGCAACGCCTCGACCGCCCGGCCGGTGGCGAAGCGGCTGCGCATCTCCATCCAGTGCCCGAGCA
>JBOHST010000188.1:0-5542 GCA_050733375.1 Gemmatimonadales bacterium | reverse complement strand
CTAGCAGCACGGCGAGACGCGGGGTTCGAGGTTGGCGAGCGGCAGGGCCGGGCAGCCCCGGCGGAAGCCGATGCACACCGGGATGCAGCCCGTGCGGGAGGATCGCCAGACTGTCGACCAGTCGGGGGCCGGGCGGCTGAAATAGGTGCGAGCCATTGACGACGTACATGCGACCTTCCTTACCCCCGTTTGGACCATCGAAGATTTGGACCCTGCGAAAGCCGTTACGCCATCAGGCGATTCCCACCGTCCAAAGCCCCTTGGACCATGGCGCCTGGACCATCGTTGCCATTCCAACGAGCGTGGCGCCTGATTCAACGTGGTGCCGGTCAGTGCCTCCCAGGGGCGTCGGAGTCGTGAGCTTCTATCTCGTTCAGCGCGTTGGCGACATCCCGTACCCGTCCCTCGAAAAGTGATTTGTAGACTGAGACATCATTCTCGCGGAGGGCGACCCGGTAGTAGTCCGGATCGTCGGCGGCCTGGCTGTGCCAGACCTGCCACGCCCCTCCGGTAGGCTGGTAGAAGGCGGCAAGGCTGTCCGCGGCCCGTTCAGCGTCGAGATGTGTCCAGCGACGGTTCTTGAGTGCTTCAATCAGGCTGCGACGAAGGTTGTGGTCCAATAGCGGCGCCCCCGGGAAGACTGACCTGCCCCCATAATCCGACCGTCCGCCGTAGTGTCAAACGCCACGACGCCACCGGTGATGGCGAACGACGACGATCCCCGCGGTCGACGCCACGCACATCAAATGCGCAATGGGGTCGCTGCGTAGTCTCGCGGCCACGTGGTGGTAATTGAGGGCAGCGATGATATCCTCAGCCGGGTGAGCGTCCAGCACGTCCTTGCGCACGTACAGCGTTGGAGATGGCGAGCCCTGCTCGACCTGATACCGAACGCCCTCCGGGCTCCTCTCATCTTGCACCGTGATCTTGGCAGGCTGGAACTGTTGATCCATCCACTGGCGGATGGGTTCGAGGGACGGCGGAGTTGTGGTCATTCCGTCCTGCTGCACCGCTGTTGTCCGCTCCACCCGCCTCGACTTCAAGAACGCCCTCCGTGCCCGCGAAGCTGTCAGAGTCTTAAGCGTCGGACCCTTCGTCTAGTGGTGATCGATCAACGAATTGGCTGGTGCTCGTAGATGATCGGTCGGCTGCATTCGCACGACCCTCGGTGAGGCATGGCAAACATGACGCTCCTGGCGCGGTGGGCGACAGTCGATGCTACTCGGGATCCCGAAAAACGCCACGAAAATTGTAGTACGGGGCACCTATATTTCCGCATCGCGCTGTGGTGACGCCCTCTCGGACCTCAAGGCGGCAGTCGAGCTGTCCAAACGGCCTCTCCCTGTGCCCGGACTCACCGTCAGATACCGCCGAGGCCGGTCGCAGGGGGAAGACCCAGCGGCTCCTCGGAGAGGGTCCTTAGCCCCAGCCACGCATTTTCTATGCCGGTCTCTCCCTTGCCCCGATCGCTTTGAGCCCGACTCGATGGCCCCAAGTGGGGCGCCGCAACCGGGTGCACCAAACCTGCCACAGCATGACAAGGAACTGTCGGCTATGAGAACTTCAGGTGGCCTTCGTTTGAAGGCGCCCAACGTCTCCGACAGATACCCGAGGAACGCGCCGATCACCAACGACGCCGCGAGCATCACGTAGCCTCGGGAATCTTTCGTCCCGCTTCCCACCGTCACCGCGGCCCCGATGAAGGCTCCCGGAATGATGACCAGTGCGGCGAGCTTCGACTGCACCACCATGAGGAATGCAATCAGGCCCACCATATCGCGCTTCTCCACGCGGCCGCGCAGGTCATAGCACGCCGTACCTGCTCTCCGGCGACGTCCAAGCGGGCTGCGATTGGCGGAAGAGGTCCAAGACCTGCCGCTCACTAAGCTCGGCGAGGGCCGCGTCAGTACTCTTGGATCCCAGAGGCGAATAGCGGGTGAACCGGCGCTTGCGCTCGGGGCCGGTCCCCAACTCGAACACCAGCCCAAATTCGTCCTTCCCGTAGACTGTCACCCGGCCCGCGGTGTAAACCTTCCAGATGTTGCTGTCTACCACGATGGTGCGTCGTGACATTAGGCCGAGCGCTTACGGGGGGAGAGGACTCAAGTCACTTCCACGTTGATCAGGTCGCCTTGGACGACGACCTTGTACGTCGGCACGCTCTGCGGCGCGGGCGGACCTACGACCTGCCCTGTCGTCACGTCAAACTGGGCGCCGTGCCAGGGACAGGTGACCACCGAGCCGTCCAACTCGCCTTCCCCCAACGGACCACCGCGATGGGTGCACGTCCCGTGGATCGCGTAGATCGTGCCGTTCACGTTGAACACCGCCATCGGCCGTCCCGCCGCATTCACCTGCCGGCAGGTCCCAGGCGGGATGTCGCTCAGTTTCGCGACCTCGATTCGCTCGCCCATGTCGTTATCTGCCTCCGCTGAACTCTAACCACTGGACGACCTCCTCGGCGATGCAAGAGGGCACCGGTCACGGCACGGCAGGACGTGGATCACACAAGTTTGCCGGCATTGACATGTCGACCCGTTTCGTCGTTATTCAGGATGGATGGCACATTGGACTCGACTGGTGAACGCTGGGCGGGCAACAGCCTGCCCCTGTAATGGGACCCCGTAACGGGGTCCGGAGCGGGCGTGGGTTTCGCATAGCGTAATCGGCTTCACGAGTCTCGCGACCGGCCGCGGCCCTGGGAATTGGGCTGTGGCCGGTGGCTTTTTTTGGATCCCACGAAGGGCGACTTTTAACCGGAGGGAACGATGCCGCAAACGGTGGCACCCGTGGCCGATATTGAGGCGCGCGGCTACGCGCACCCGGAGGTCTTGGTCTCGACCCAGTGGGTGGCCGATCACCTCGCCGACCCCGTCGTCCGCATCGTCGAGTCGGACGAGGACGTCTTGCTGTACGAGACCGGGCACATCCCTGGAGCCGTGAAAATCGACTGGGTCGCCGACCTCAACGACCCGTTGATCCGCGATTACGTCTACCGCGCACAATTCGAGCGGCTGCTGCAGCAGAAGGGGATCAACAAGGACATGACGATCGTGTTCTACGGCGACAAGAACAACTGGTGGGCGACCTACGCCTTCTGGGTGTTCCGGCTCTTCGGCGTGGAGGACCTGCGCGTGATGGACGGCGGCCGGCTCCGTTGGGCGGAGGAGGGCCGCGAGCTCGTAACAGCGGTGCCGCGCCACGCCGAGGGGAACATCACCGTGAAGGACCGCGACGACACCCGCATTCGCACGTTCCGCGAGCAGGTGATGGATCACGTCAAGAGCGGCAAGCCGCTGGTGGACGTGCGGAGCCCCGAGGAGTATCGCGGCGAGCGGCTGCACATGCCCGAGTACCCCAATGAGGGCGCGCTGCGCGGCGGCCACATCCCGGGCGCGAAGAGCATCCCGTGGGGGCGGGCCATCAACCAGGACACGCACACGTTCAGGCCGAACGACGAGTTGCGGACGATCTATGAGGAGGAAAACGGGCTCAAGCGAGACGACGACGTCATCGTCTACTGCCGGATCGGCGAGCGTTCGTCGCACACCTGGTTCGCCCTGACCTACCTCCTCGGCTTCGAGCACGTGTGCAACTACGACGGCTCGTGGACCGAGTGGGGCAACATAGTGAAGGCGCCGATCGAGAAGCCGTAGTGGATCGCGAGACGCGCATCGCCTGGCTGGTCGACCACTACCGGCGACCGCGCCACCGGGGGAAGCTCGAGGACGCCGACGTTCAGGTGCCGGGCGGCAACCCGGGGTGCGGCGACGTCATCACGCTGTACCTCAAGGCCGTGGGGAGCGAGGACCGCGTGGCGGCCGTCAGCTTCGAGGGGCTGGGCTGCACGCTCAGCCAGGCAGCCGCCTCGATCCTCGCCGAGCGCACCAACCGGCTGACGCCGACGTTCGAGGAGATCCTGGCCTTCTCCTACGAGGGGATGCTGGACCTCCTCGGACGTGACATCGCATCCTCCCGCCCTCGTTGCGCGACGCTGGCGCTCGGGACGCTGAAGGGCGCCGTCAAAACGGCGGAGATGAACCGGAAGCTTCGAGCGGCTGGCCACACGGACGAGGAGATCGGCGAGCTCCGTCGCGCGATCGCGGCGCAGGCGGAGGGGACGGGCCTCGTGCTCGGGGAAGGAGCTCAGCAGGCAGCGCTGGCCGGTGCAGCGCCGCTTCCGGATGTCCTCGTAGGGCCCTAACAGCGCGGGCTGGGCGAGTTCGAATCACGACGAGGAGGGTAGTATGAGTCCCGGACAGAAGACCTTGCTGACGACTGCGTTAGAGGCGCTGGGACCCGAGCGCGTGACGCGCGGCCTCAAGGCGACTGGGCACAGCTGGAGGGACTGCTTCCTGGCCCTTGCCATCTCTGGCGAGCCGGATGCGTTGGCTCGCGAGCTTGGGAAGCGCTGGCGAAAGGAGCACGTCGTCAGCACTCTCCTCGGCGTCCGGGTGGAGGTGGTGAACGAGGTCGTGAGGGAACGTTCCGGGCGCTCGCCGCTGAGTGGCTGGAGCTGAACCGCGCGGCGGTACCGAGCGAGCCGGTGGTGGGCGCGTGACCAACCCCACACCGCCGTGACTACTGCTTGGCTGTTGTTATCTGGGTCTGAGTAACGTGCGATAGTCGGCTTAAGACTTAACCGGGGGGACTTATGGAAGCCCGCGTCACGTCGCAGTCGCAGCCTTTTAGGCTCGTGGAGAGGATGGAAGAGCCGAAGATATTTTCACGGCCAGGAGGTCAGGGCCGATCTGCCCAATGTCAGGGTTTCGGCGCTTGCTGGAAGCGGGGAAGGTCAGGCCTTCTTTTGCAACGTGGGCCCGATTCGGGTCAGGGAGATTCTGAATCGGGGAGATGACAGCCCATTGTCGGCCAACGTCACTTTGCAGGGCCTTGAGGTTCCCATTTCGGGAACGTATGACATTTTCAACGCCCTTGTCTCTTCGAACGGTGATATCCGTTTCGTTGTGGGCGACAAGACGTGGGTGGTGCCCGCGGCTAGAGTAGTCGGAGCGACCCTCGTTTAGGGGGCAACTTGCTCCGACTTCGAACTGCTCGCGCACGGGGTGGCAGGCATCGTGCTAACCCTTCGCCCCGCAAGTCGCGGTCTTCCGGAGACAGTTGATGACGTACGTGATCGCCGAGCCGTGCATCAACGTGAAGGATCGCTCCTGCGTGGATGTGTGTCCCGTGGACTGCATCTACGAGGGGGAGGACCAGCTCTACATCCACCCCGACGAGTGCATCGACTGCGGCGCGTGCGAGCCGGAGTGCCCGGTGACGGCGATCTTCCCGGAGGAGGACGTGCCGCCGCAATGGAAGACGTTCATCGCGAAGAATCGGGACGTGTTCCAAGGCAACCATCCGCCGGGAAAGCCGGCAGCGGAACGGGGCATGAAGTAAAGCAGCCGTCTGGTGACCGGCCCCAGAGATACAGTCGTGGAGTACCGCGTCGAGCAGCACGCTGCTAAGTTGGGGGAGCGACTGGACCGGATCTGGGGCCTACGGCAAACAAACTGGCAAGCAGAGTTCCAGTCCAGAA
>JBOHST010000187.1:0-3349 GCA_050733375.1 Gemmatimonadales bacterium | reverse complement strand
ACCGGGAATCCAGGAACTCCACAATCTGCTCGGTCATGCGCTCCTGCACCTGTGGCCGTCGCGCATAGAACTCCACCACGCGGGCCAGCTTGGAAAGACCCACGATCCGGTCCCCGGGCAGGTAGGCCACATGTACCGATCCGAAGAATGGCAGGAAGTGGTGGGCACAGAGGGAATAGAACGGAATGTCCACCATACTCACTGGCTCAGTGTAGCGCTCGGTGTTGGGAAACGTGCGGAGCTCGGGCTCCGCGCCGGCCCCGAGGCCACGGAACAGCTCGTGGTACGCCCGGGCGACGCGGAGCTCCGTCCCCTCGAGATGCGGGTCCCCCATATCGAGACCTAACTCCTCCATCACGGCCCGGAACTTCCGGGCGACGCGACGCAGCTTCGCGTCGGCGATGGTCTCGCCGGGGAGATCCGTCAGCGGAAGGCTCGACATGGGCCGGCCCCTTAGTTGAACCGGCTGGGGAACGCGGCTGATGGGAGCTGGCGTGGCCGCCGGCGAGACCGGCGGAAGAGCGGCGGCAGACCGGACGGCGGCGAGCTCCGCGGCGTGGGGAATGGACAGCATGGACTCCTCGAGAGGTGTCGGGTGACCGGCCAGAGGGCCATCGGCGGACCCTCCCTGTCACTTCTAAAACAAGTATTCGTTTATTTTGTTCCGGATGGATGCCCGAGGGGGTTTCGCTAGCGGCCGCATGTATTAGATTAGCGGCATGCCGGTGCGAACCGTGGAGACCACCATCGGGCGGATCGCCGCCCTGGCCGATCCGGTGCGGCGCGCATTGTACTTCGCTGTTGCCCACGCGCCCGGGGACGTGAGCCGCGATCAGGCCGCCCGGAAGGTTGGCGTTGCCCGGCCCCTGGCCGCGTTCCACCTGGACAAGCTGGTCGCGCAGGGGCTGCTCGAGGCCTCCTACCGGCGCCTCACCAAGCGTCGCGGCCCCGGCGCCGGGCGCCCCGCCAAGCTGTATCGCCGCTCCGGCCAGCAGGTCGAGGTGTCGCTCCCGTCCCGCCGATACGAGCTCGCCGCGCGGTTGTTCGCCTGCGCGCTGGGGGACGGCGCGCCGGCGGTGACCCGAACGCGAGTGCGTCGGACCGCCCGCGCGTTCGGAGCCGGACTGGGACAGGAAGCCCGGCGTCGCGCTGGGAAACGATCCAGGCGGAAAACGCTGCTCCGCCAGCTCCGCGTAGTGCTCCAGGAGCACGGGTACGAGCCGTTCCTCACACGGGACGGAGCGATCCGACTGCACAACTGCCCCTTCGACGCACTGGCGCGCGACTATCGCCCCCTCATGTGCGGGATGAACCAGGCGCTGCTGGCAGGGGTGGTGCGGGGGCTCGGGCTCCACGGGTGCACAGCAGTACTCGACTCACGGCCGGGGACGTGCTGCGTCGCGTTGAAAAGAACGAACTAAGCCCTATGCCGTCGCGGCCGGGCGGCACCGGCCCCTCCCGTTTGCCGCCCGCCCGCAGCCGCTCGGTTACGGGAGCGAAACGAACTGCCCCAGGAACCCCCGCGCCGACGACGTGTCCAGCCGGTAGTCCTTGGTCGTCGCCCGGCAGAAGCGGTCTCCCGTAGTCACGGTAGCAACAATCAGCTTCGTATTCCCATCGAAGAACTTCGGCCCGCCGGAATCGCCGAAGCAGTCGCCCCCTTCGCCGGTACGGTTCTGGTTCATGCTGAGCCAGAGCCACGCGGGCGTGAGCGCCTGGAACAACGACTTCGACACCTTGCGCACCCCGTCGAACGAGAATCCCGGCACGCCGCGCTGCGTGGCGTCAACGCCGTAGCCCACGTTGAGGAAGAGCTGGTCCACCAATCCACCGTGCGCAGCAAGATCGTCCAGCAGCCCCGCCCGCGGCAGCTGGAGCGGCTCGATGCCCCGGGTCTTTGCCGCGGGGAGGATGACCACGGCGAGGTCGTGCAGGTCGCCGTTGTCATGCCCGAACGCCGGGTCGAAATGGAACTCCGTCGCCGCGATCACGTTGAGCCGCGGGGCAAAGAGGTCCGCCTTGAACGACACATAGAGCTGCGCGTCCGCCGGGAAGAACACGACGCAATGGGCGGCCGTGAGGAACACGGTCGGCGCGATGAGGCTGCCACTGCAGAGTACGTCGTGACCCGTGATGCTGCCGTTCTCGTCGAAGTCGAACAGCAGGGCGCCAACGTTCGTGAAGCTGTTGTCGCCCGTCGGATCGCCATTGATGATGAACCGTGCGCGGTCGGGCGGCGCCATCAAGGCATTCGAGGTCGGTGCTTCCTGACATGCCGTCGCGAAAACCAACAGAAGCGTGGGCGTCGCCGCAAGTTGTGCGAAGCGCATAAGCCACCTCCGGTGGCGAATCGGTTATCGGGTTGAGAACTCGGGGCCTAGTTCATATTGGTCCCAGCGCCGGCTCGACGGCAAGCCCTCGCGGGAGGGCGGTTTTCCGGCATGAGGTTTCAGGCCCGGCCCACGCCGAGCGCGTCGGCCACGCGGTTGATGTAGTTGAACCAGGCGGCGATCAAGGTGATCTGGAGGATGGCGCGATCGTCGAAGCCCGTCGCGCGCAGGCGTTCGTGATGCGCCGGCCCGATGCGGGTGGCGTCCCGCGTCACCTGCACCACGTAGTCGAGCATGACCCGGTCCTGGGCGGAGACAGGCGCCGTGGTGTAGTCGTCCTCGAGCGCCGTCACCAGGGCTGGATCCAGCGTGACCCGACGCAGAAACTCTGCGTGAGAGGTGATTCAATAACGACAGCGGTTGGTGACGGACACCATCGTGGTGATCATCTCGTGCTGGCGACGCGAGAGCGGCAGCTCGGGGGACATCAACACCCCGAAGGTCGCGAACGCATGATACAGCGCGTCCGGGATGAGGCTGTGGGACGCGACGATCCCGGATGTCCCGTCCGCCGTGGGCTGCACCGGGGTGGCGTATTCCGCCGGATACAGCGCCCGCTGGGCCTCGATGGCGCGCCGCAGCGCGTCATCGGCTTCCGGCAGCGGGATGGTGCGGATCCAGGTCATGAGGTCTCGTCCCCTTCCGAGGTGAGTCGCCGGCGTACCACCAGGAAATAGACGGGCGCACCCAATCCTACGATTCCAGCGCCGAGGGCCGCCTGCAAGGGGTTGTGGCCCGCCAGCAGGAGCAGCAGCACGGCGACGAGTGCCAGGAAGACTACCGGCGTCACGGGATACCCCGGCGTGCGATAGCCGTCGCCCGCTCCCGCTCGGCGGCGCAGCGGGAACAGGGCCGCCACGGTCAGACCCACGAACAGCACCGTGATGAAGACGAAGTAGGACAGGATCTGCTGGAACGTACCCAGCACCACGAGCAGGGACGCCAGCGCTGCCTGAAGC
>JBOHST010000186.1:0-13014 GCA_050733375.1 Gemmatimonadales bacterium | reverse complement strand
CTTGAGCTCGTTGAAGCTGAGCCGCTCGACGCCGGCGAGCGCGGACACGATGCCGAGTCGCACGCGCTCATGGATCAGCCGGTCGAGCTCGGCGGCCGCCCGGGCCGCGCCGCGCGCGGCGCCGGCTCCCCCCGGCGTCGTCGACGCATGTCGTACCGCATTCGGTCTAGCCACCGTACCTCCGCGCGATCCAGAAGCCGAACACAATATGCAGGCCGCCGAAGCCGGCAGCGAGCAGCCAGTTGCCTGCACCGGGCGCGAACAATGCGACCGCGCCCAGCACCAGGAAGCCGAGGCCCATCAACGGGACGATCGGCACCGAGAAGGCGCCGCCCGCCATCACTCCCGTCCCGTAAAGCAGCAGCCACACCGCCGGGATCGGCTCCCGCACTCCCCCGAGGTACAGTGCCGCCGTGAGCAAGCCGCCCACGATGACCGCGGGGAGAAAGCTCAGGCCGAACCGGCGGCCGGGACCGGTGAGGATCGAGTCGTTCACCGCCCGTGCCTTGCGCACCATCGTCCAGCCGCCGATCGCCAGGGCCACGATCGCCTCGACGAGCCAGGTGACGAGCCAGTTGAGGGTCGACGTCTGTCGCGCCGCCACGACCGACGCCACCAGCGCCGTGGCGCCGATGGCCACCTGCCCCCACCCGGGAACCGCGGTGAACGACCCGGCCCGCTCCATGGTGGCGCGGATGTACCGCAGGTTGTCGAGCGCGCGGTCGGCCAGCGGCTGCGGTGAGGCCATCGTGTCGGACAATTTGGGGGTTCGGGTCATTGTTGTCAAGTACTTTGTAATGCAAAGTCGCTATGGGCTTTCGGCTGTCGGCATTCGCCCTTGGAACGAATGATGAGCCGATGGCCGATCGCCGACAGCGCAGTAGGTCCGGTCATCGATTCTGCAATCGCCTGACCAATTTGAGTCCGGTCCAAACCTCATCCACGGCACAGACTTTCACGTCCACCAGTCCGTGGGGCAAGGCCACCGCACGCACGCCGTCCTCGGTCAGGTCGGTCGCCAGGAAGAAATTGTGGCACGAGACGCTCAGTGGCCAGGGAGACGCCAAGTCGCCGAGACGCTGAGCGGTTGTTAGGATTCAGGTGTTAGGAGTTCCTTGCGCCTACCGCCTTCCAACCACCCGGCGTCTTGGCGTTTTGGCGTCTCCCTATGCCCTCGCCGTCTCGGCGTCTGATGGAGGATCGGTGCGCGTCTACATCTCCGTCGACATGGAAGGGGTGGCGGGCGTCGTCCACGAAGATCAGACGAACCCCATCGACCCGCGCTGCGCCCCAGAGTACGCACGCTTCCGCAAGCTGATGACCGCCGAGGCCAATGCGGCGATCCAGGGGGCACTCGATGCCGGCGCGACGCGGGTCCTCGTCAACGACAGTCACTGGACGATGCGCAACCTGCTGGCCGAGGACCTGCACGAGGGCGCCGAGCTCGTGTCCGGGGGCCCCAAGCCGCGCTCGATGATGGAAGGCATCGACGGCGGCTTCGACGCCGCGCTGTTCATCGGCTACCACGCGCGGGCCGGCACGCGCAACGCCGTCCTCGACCACACCTACGCCGACCGGGTGCTCGACGTGCGCCTGAACGGCCGCTCGGTGGGAGAGCTGGGGCTCAACGCGGCGCTCGCCGGCGTATACGACGTTCCGGTCGCGCTGGTGAGCGGCGACGCCGCGCTCGCCACCGAGGCGCACGACCTGCTCGGGGACGACGCCTCCACCGTCATCGTGAAGGAAGCCGTGGGGCGCCATGCGGCGCGGAGCCTCGCGCCCGCCGTCGCGTGCCGGCGCATCCGCGAAGCGACGACCAAGGCGCTCAAGCGACGGCGGACCAAGCCATTTGTGGTCGAGCCGCCGATCACCCTCGAGGTGGATTTCTCCAAGACGGTGGAGGCGGAAATGGCGGAGCTGGTCCCCGGAACGGTCCGCTCGGGGGGACGCACCGTCGCTTACAAGCATCACGACTATCATGAGGTGTTCCGCGCCTGGCGGGCGATGCAGAACCTGGCGACGGTGTGGTAGTCGCCGTCGCG
Organism: Gemmatimonadales bacterium; assembly: GCA_050733375.1. Lineage (GTDB taxonomy): Bacteria > Gemmatimonadota > Gemmatimonadetes > Gemmatimonadales > GWC2-71-9 > DASTHG01. The sequence goes on along the minus strand of JBOHST010000186.1, from coordinate 10,972 downwards.
CTCAGTGAAACAACACCAGCCCAAATTCTCCCACCACCCGAAACCCGATCCCACGATACGCTCGCTTCGCGTCTTCCCGCTCGGCGAACAGCACGGCACGTGTCACCCCGTCGGACCGGGCGTCGAGCAGCGAACCCACCACGACGGTCCGCCCGTAGCCCCGGCCACGAAGCGCGGGGGGCGCCCAGACACCGCCGATCTGTACGATGTCGGGAAGCCGCGCGTTGAAAGCGGAATAGGCGACGGGTCGATCGCCGTCCAAGAGCAACCAGTCCATGCGACGATCGTGAATCAGGCGCACATCCTCCGCGGCCTCGTCGCGCAGCCCCGGCGCGTCGGGGCGGTGCAGCGCTTCGCCGTAGAAGGCGACCCGCCAATCCGTGACCAGTTCCAGCTCATCATCCCGCGGGCGGCGACAGCGCCAGCGGCCGTCGGCGAGCGGTGCCGGGACGACGAGGTCCTGCAGGTCGAGCGCGAACAACTCCTCTTGCCCGTGCTTGGGCGCGGGGCGGTGCTCCAGTCCCAGCGCCCGGCGCGCCGCGTCAACCTGTGCCGCGGGCCCCGAGAGGCCGGTCACCGGTCTTCCTGAATGCTCGACCACCGCGCGCGCCAGCGCGGCGGCGTTCACCGGTGCCTGGACGAGCAGCATGCCGTTCCAGCAATGTGCCACGACGGCGAGAATGCGGTCGCCGTCGAACGCGGCGACGTAGTCGGCTTGCAACGGCTTCCCATGGTACTCGAGTCCCTCCGCCCGGGCGTTCGAGCGGAGGAACATGGAGGAGTCAGCGTGCAGGCGGAGGAAGGCTTCGAGCGCGGGCTCGTCGCCGCGGTGGAGTGGGCGGATCAAGGCCGGGTCAGCGACATACGCGCCTCTGGCCTACGTCGCAAGTCTCTGTGTGACCTGGCTGGTCTCGACTGGTTTCCTCTCGATGCCGCCCGTAATGACGCGGTACCCGGCCCAGATCAAGACCAACCCGATCAGCTCGGTGACGTAGAGCACTTCGGTATGGCCGAAACGCGTGGCGCTGCCGCCGATGCCCGGTAACAGCGCACCCACCGCGATGGCGGCGTTTCCGAGGAACCGGTGCCGCTCCGCCGGAGCACGGGCGTAGCGGACCGCCGAGAGCGTCGCTCCACCGACCAGAAAGACGAACGCGTACAAGTTGATGAACGGGCTGAAGAACCGCACCCACCGCCAGGACAGCACCCTGCCGGTGAGTCGGTGCGCCTCGACTAACTCGGTGTTCACGGGTGCGAGCAACACGCAGACGGCCGCTACGGCGACCAGCGTCAAGAGCGCTGCGGTGAGTCGGTTCGCGGTGCGCCGGGAGAGCAGCAGGTAGACGGTGCCCTGGGCGAGCGGTGCGCCGCCAAGCAACGCCCCGGTGATGTACCACGCCTTGAACAGGGCCTGGTGCCAACCGAACAGCGTGGTGGCCGCCTCGACGGCCGTCCCGGCTCCATACGCGACCAAGCCGATACTCCACCACAGCAGGTGAGGCCCTCCGCGCCGCCGCCAGCGCACAAGCACGGCGGCGGCGAAGGGCAGCGCGATCAGCGTGGTCGCGATGGGGAGATAGTGGACGAGAGAGGGCATGGAGATCGGTGAGGCGTGCGCGGGAAGTTGTGAGTCGGCCTGAAGGCTCACTCATCTATCCCCACTCACGACTCCTCGCGGCTCAGAACGTCACGTCGTAGGTCAGGAACACGCTCCGTTTCGGCTCCGGCCGGAAGAAGCTCACATTGGTGAACTCGGCGTACAGGGCGTTCGCCAGATTAGTAACCCCGATGCCGAGGCGTTGGTTGTGCGGGCCGTTGCGCACGACCAGCACGCCCGCCCGCACGGCGTGGATCATGAATCTCGGCAACGTGGCGCCCACCGGGTTGGTGCCCGGGAGCACGTCCTTGCGGTCTCCGTTGGCCCGCAGCTCGTATTCCGCGAATAGCCGTCTGCCAGGATGGTCGTAACGGATCGTTCCACGGTAGCTGCTCGAGTACGTTTCTCCGACGGGATTGGCGGGATCGAGCGCATTCTTGGAATCGAGCCACGTGGCGGCCCCTCCGAGCATGATCCCTCCGTCGAGCCGCACCTGGCCGTTCAGCTCCACGCCCCGGAACCGGAGCTTCTCGACGTTCACGTTCTGGTATTCGGGCAACCCCTGGATCGAGTCGCCGGTCGGAGCGATGCGGATGCCATCGCGGATGTCGTTCTGGAACACGAAACCCTCGGCGTAGAGCCTGGCCGTGCGGATGCGGACGCCCAAGTCGACATTGAGACTCGTCTCGGCCTTGAGATCTGCATTAGGCGACTGGTAGCCGAACCCCTCCGGCGTGGCGCCGTTGAAAAACTGCTCCACGAGGTTGGGAGAGCGGAATGCCCGGCCCACGGTCCCGACCAGGCTCACCGCGTCGGCCACGCGAACCACGGCGCTCGCTGCGCCGACCAGGGTTTGGTCGGTGGAGCGGACGGCAAGGGTGGTGGAGCCCGCGGTGGGGCGCGTGGCGGCGTGCACCTGCTGGTAGCGGGCGCCGAACAGTAGCGACAGTCGTGGCAGGACGCTCCAGTCGGTCTGGGCGAACACGCCGGTGCTGCGATAGGTGGCGTTGGGCACCTGGGGCACGGTGTCGGTCGATGGTGGGATCGGCCCCATGTTCACGAACCTGGTGGTACTCGAATCGCTGTTGTTCGACCGGTCGTGGAAGTAATCGATCCCATACGTGAGGGTCAGGCTGGGACCGATCAGCTTCTTCAGCTCACCACGCAACCCGTAGGTCACGAGATTCGTGCGATTCGCCTGGTCGATGTCGATGTGCGATCCGGGACCGGTGGGAATCACGATGCCAAAATCGAGGCGACGATCGTTCTCCTGGCGGTACACGGTGGCGTCCACGCGGTCGGCGAAGGGCAGCCGCAGGTCCGCGGCCCGGAGGCCGGTGCTGAGCTTGCTGAACACCTGCCACGGGTAGAGGATGCGGACGGTCGGGTCACCCGGGGCATACGCCGCCGGATCCACGTACCCGAATCCGGAGGTGTCGGCGCGGTAGCGCTCGTAATGCGCGAACAACTCGCGCCCTTCTCTCAGGTGGTAACCGACGTAGGCGTCCGCGCTCCAGTCCTGGCCCCGCGTGTCGAGCACGCGGGTGTCGCCGGCGAGGGTGATGTTCCCGTAGTCGCCCCGCGGCGCGTCGTAATCGTCGGCGCCGCGCACCGCCGCTGCGAGCTGCAACCCCCAGCGGCCGAAACGCCCGCCTGCGGCGCCGTGGGCCCGCTGCTGGCCGTCGGCGGAGCTGTAGCGCACGCCGCCGCTGCCGTGCACTCCGCGAAAGTCGGGAGTGCGGGTGAGGACGTTGATCACGCCACCGATCGCGTCGGAGCCGTACAACACGGAGGCCGGCCCGCGCACGACCTCCACGCGCTCTATCATGGAGACGTCGAGCAGGCCCGGAATCTCCCCGAAATCCTGCTGGCGGCGCGAGTTGTTGAGTCGCAAGCCGTCGGCCAGCAACAGAATGCGTTGGCCTCGTTGGCCGCGGATCACCGGCCGCACCTGGCTCAGCCCGACCCCGGAGATGTCCAGGCCTGCCTGACCGCGAAACAGGTCCACGAGCGTGTTGGGCGCCTTGGCGCGGATGTCGGACCGGTCGAACACGCTGACCGGTGCGGGAGTGAGAAAGACGTCCTTGGGAGAGCGCGTCGCGGTGACCGCGACGGGCGTCAAGTACGCGGTATCCCGTACGCGGGCGGTGTCGGTTGGGCCCTGCTGGGCCACGGTGGGCAGGGGGGCCGCGAACAGCGCGGCGAGCATCGCACGGACACGTGACATGGTTCGGAGTCCTCGTTCGAGGGTGAGAGGCGCCGTGACGGCCGGATGGGTTCGAACCTAGAACGAGATCGGGCAGCGGGACATCGGGGAGACGCCGGAGTCGGCGGCTCCGTAGTTGTGCGGAGGGAGCGGCTAGGTCGTGAGGCCGGCTTGGAGCGCGAAGCGCGTGAGGTCGGCGACGGTCCGCAGCAGGAGTTTCTTCATCAGGCTCTCCCGATGTGACTCGACCGTACGGGGTGAAATGCCCAGGTGACCGGCGATCTCGCGGTTGGTGCGCCCGGTGGCGACGAGTGCCAGCACCTCGCGCTCGCGCGGAGTGAGGCGGTGGAGTCGATCGCGCGGCGACTCGGTGGCGGTCTCCCCTCGCACCGCGGCGGCGAGTCGCCGAGCCACGGTGGGACTGAAGTACTCACCGCCCGCCCCCACCAATCGGATCGCCGCCCGCAGCTCGGCGGGGCTCGCGTCCTTGAGGATGTAGCCGTTGGCGCCACCGCGCACGGCGGCGAGTACGTATTCATCCTGCTCGTGCATCGAAAGGACGAGGATGCGGGCGCCCGCCGCGCGTCGCCGCAGCTCGGCCGCCGCTTCGAGGCCCGAGATCCCCGGCATGGTGAGGTCGAGCAGCACGACGTCGGGCCGGGCTGTTTCCGCGAGCCCGAGCGCCTCGGTCGCGTTCGCCGCCTCGCCCACAACACTGAAACCATCGGCGGCCGTCAGCACGTGTCGCAGCCCCTCGCGCACCACCGCGTGGTCGTCGACGACGAGCACCCGCAGCAGTCCCGCGCTCATGCGCGGCCGACCGGCGCGACGGGCAGGCGAGCCTCGACGACGACCCCGCCGCCGCTCACCCCGGTCACCCGAACGGTGCCGCCGAGCGCGCTGATCCGCTCGCGCATCCCCGCGAGGCCCAGGTGTCCGGCGGCCTCCTGCGCCTCGATCGACCACCCCGGGGAGAGCCCGCGCCCGTCGTCACGGACCGTGAGTGTGAGGAGGCGGTCGTGCACGGCGAGATCAACCACCGCCGTGCGCGCCTCCGCGTGTTGGGCCACGTTTGCCAGCGCCTCCTGCACCGCCCGAAACAGCGCAAGTTCCGCGTCCCCGGACAAGGAAGGGAGCGCGTCGGGATGGGCCAGCGTGACGAGGAGGCCGGTGCGTTGCTCGAAGGCGGTCACCACGGCGCGCAACGTCGGGAGCAGTCCCAGATCATCGAGCAGGGACGGGCGCAGGTCGTTGGTGAGCGAGCGGAGCGATGCAAGTCCCTCGTCTACCAGCTCCAGAGCGCGGTCCACTCGCGGACCGAGCGTGGAGGGCGCCTCTTCGCGCAGCAGCCCGAGCTGCAGCTTGACGGCCGAGAACACCTGCGCGGTCTCGTCGTGCAGCTCGCGCGAGAGCCGCCGGCGCTCCTCCTCGTGCTGGTGCACCATGCGCGCCGCGAGCCGCTCCAGGTCGGCGCTGCGTTGGGCTACACCGCGCCGAAGGTCCTCGTGCACCAACAGCAGCATTCCGGTCCCCATGCCCAGAATGAAAGCGATGTCGAGGTAGTAGCCCCACGGGTTCCAGGCCCCCTGCGCCCGCAGGAAGGGATAGTCGAGGTGGTGGATCCCCCACAGCGCGAGCACCACCGCGAGGAAGCGCGCCGGTCCCGAAGGAGTGGTGCGGTGATAGGTCCAAAACGCCCATGCCGTCCACAGCGTGGCGCCCGAAAGAAAGGCCACGGCGGGTCCGGCTGCCAGGAGGAAGTCGTTCAGCCGGTAAATGGCGACGTAGGACCAGAGTGGAGGAAACAGCGCGGCCAGCGCGTAGGCCGGCCGCCAGGAGAGCCGGAGGGAGAACACCAGCGCCGCCCAAAGCAGGGCCAGCGCGGTCCAGCCGGTGGCCACCTGGTGCCAGTAGAGCCAATGCCGGTCTGGGCGCAACAAGAAGACGATGATCGCCACCAGCCGCAACATGTAAAGAAACCAGGCGAGGGCCCACCATCTGAATTCCGACCGACCGTGGCGTCGACCGAGATGCAAAAACAGCAGCGCCAGGCCGAAGGTGATCGCGGCCTGGAGAAAGGCGGCAGAGAGCCCGCCCAGAGTCGAGGGGGAAATTGGCAGGTCCATCGGGAGGAGGAGCGATTATGCCGTCGCCGGCGGCGGACCGCCTTCCCGCGCCGCCGCGACGCCGCGCCGTTCGTCGACCGTCGTGAGTAGCATCCCGCCTCCCACGAAAAACGCGATGACCGTCGCCACGCCCGCGCGCTGCGAGCCGAGCGCCTGTGCGACGAAGCCCAGCAGCAGCGGGCCGAGGAATGCCGTCGCCTTCCCCGAAAAGGCGAAGAACCCGAAGAACGCTGCCTGGTGCCGTTCCGGAACAAAACGACCCATGAGCGAGCGGCTGGCCGACTGATTGGGCCCGACGAAGAGTCCGATCAGAATCCCCGCGATCCAGAACCACACCCGGGTGGGCGCCCACACGGCGATCCCGGTCGCCACAATCAGGGCGACCAGCGTGACGGTGATCGTCTTCTTTCCACCGATCTTGTCGTCCACGAACCCGAAGACGAACGCGCCGAGCCCCGAGGCGAGGTTGAGCACCACGCCGAACAGGATGACCTCCGAGAAGCTCATGCCGAACGTCCCGGCCGCGTAGATGCCGCCGAACGCGAACACCGTGACCAAGCCGTCGTTGAACACCAGGCGGGCGATCAGGAATTTCACCATCTCCCGATAGCGGCCGATGGCGCGGGCCGTCTGGACCAGCTCCCGCAGGGCGGCGCCCGGATCCACCCGCACGCCGGTGAGGCGCCGCTCGGGCACGAACAGAAACAACGGGATCGAGAACACCAGGAACCAGATCGCCACGAGGAAGGTGGTCGCCCGAACGTTGAACCCCGCCTCGGTCGACAAGCCGAACCATGGGACCTCGGGCTGGACGAAGCCCACCAGGGCGACGAACAAGCACACGAGTCCACCCACGTACCCGAGCCCCCACCCGTACCCGGACACTCGGCCGATCCGCTCGGGCGAGGCGATCGTCGGGAGGAACGCGTTGTAGAACACATAGCCCGTCTCGAACGAGACGTCGGCGATGACGAAGAGCGTCAACGCGATGATGCCGGCGTTGGCCATGCCGGGCGGCACGAAGCCCAACACCGTCGTGGCGCCGATGCTCAGCACCGTGGCCACGGCGAGGAACCGTTTGCGCGCGCCCGCCCGGTCGGCGGCCGCGCCGACGATGGGCGACAGGACCGCGGTCAAGAGCGCACTCACCGCCAAGGCCCGCGACCACCAGGCTGTGCCCGTGATTTCATCGGGGGCCATAGCCTTGGTGAAGTACGTCGAGTAGATGAAGGTGACGACGAGCGTGGTGAAGGCGGAGTTCGCCCAGTCGTAGAGGGCCCAGGACCAAACGACCTTGGGAACGTCGCGGCCCCCCGCCGCCGGGGTCGATGCGTCCGATGCGGGAGAGTTCACGCGGCACCTCGCGCTGCGAAGGCCTGGTACAACGAGTCCAACCGGAAGCCCAGGTCGCGCTGAGTGGCCCGCAGGGTGTCCACCAGCTCCCGTCGGGAGCGGAGCAGGACGAAGCGTCGCACGTCACCCCACGCGCCGCGCCACCGCTCCCGGATGACGAGCCCCGCCATGCCGAGCGCCGGCACGCCGGCCAGCACGCCGAGCCCCACCCAGACGTTGAAGGTGACCGCGGCGGCGGCGAGCGCGAGCACCCACACGGCGTAGACCGCGATGCCGACCAGCAGCTTGTAGCTGGAGCGCTGGTCAGCGGGCCGTCGCATGCGTTCCACAACGAAGCCCGTGAGTCGGTACGGCGCCCAGAACAGGAGCCACCCGACGAGCGCCACGGCTGCCGCCAGCGGCATGGCGAGCGGCACGCGCCGCGCCGCCCACCCCGCGCTCCGGGCGAGCCCGGCGTCGGACACGAGGTTGGCCGGTCGGAGCCCCAGCCGGCGCAGGCGGCGTCGATGTGCTTCGACATCCCGCGCCAGGCCGGTCCCGGCGGGATCGTCGCTCAGCCGCACCGCGGCCAGAATGCGCGTCGTGGCGCCGAGGCGCGCCACGCGCTCACCTGGATCGGGTGGCGCGCCACGCTCGGCTTCCCAGATTCGCATGGCGCAATCGACCAAGGGTTGGTCCTCCCAGCGTTCCAGGTTAATCGTGAGCTGCCGCAGCGCTTCGGTGATGCGGCCGGTCAGGTCGCGCACCGCGGCTTCGTCGTTCGCTCCCAACGGTGCCAGGTCGTCCCACGGTACAGGCTCCCCGACCAGCACCAGCGCGTCGGACCGGAACACGTCCTTCTGTCGGAGCACGAGGCCCACCGGGACCACCGGGAACGGCTGCCCGGTCAGGGCGTGCGTGCCGAGCGCGATGCGCGCGGCCCCGGTTCGGAGCGGCGCCAACGCGGGTTCGTCGTGGCTCAACCCCTCGGGGAAGATGCCCACGGCGGCGCCGTCGGCCAGCGCCGCATGGACCGCGCGGAACATTTGCTCATTTCGCTCCATCTGGGCGGGGTCGTCGCCGCGACGATGAACGGGGATCGCGCCGACCGCCCGGATCAGCCAGCTGATCTTGACGTCGGCGAACAGCGGCGCCTTGGCGAGGAATCGCACCGGTCGCCGAGCCGCCGCCGCGACCAGCATCGGATCGAGCAGGGAGTTGGGATGGTTGGCCACGAGCAACACCGGTCCGTGGCGCGGCACCGCCGCGCCGTCGTAGCGCATTCGGTAGTAGGTGAACGCCCCGAGGCGGGCGATCCAGGGAAAGAACGGCGTGAGCCACATGGGCTGCCTCGGATCAGTCCGCTACTCGGCCCTCGACTTGTGGATTCGGTTCAGGAGGCGCCCGCTCCCGCACTCATCCGGCCGACACGCCGCAGCGTCTGGTGCTGAGTTGCCCCACCAGGGCCAGGTGCGGGTCGGCGGCTGGCACGTATCCGTACCGGCCGAGCTTCGGGGGCAGCCACGGGTCGGGTCGCAGGCGAATCAATCGCACCACCAGACCGGTATCGGCCTCCGAAAGGGAAATGGCGACGCAGTCGAACGTGTGCGCTTGTACTTCGACCGTGTACGAGCCGCGCGGGAGTGCTGCACTGCAGTACCAGTGTTCGAGCGCACTCGGCCGGACGGCCTCCCGGCGTGGCCGCGCCAGCCGCTGACCGAACACCGTGACGTGACCAATCCCCGAAAACGGCGTTCCGTCGAGGTCCGTGATCAGGAGCGCCAGACGGACCGCGTTCGATGCGGTAGGCGCCGAACAATCGGTTGGCACGTTCTGCGCGGACGCGGGCGTGCGGGCGAACAGGGAGGCTGCAGTGACGAGAACGACGAGTCGTGCCTTCATTGGGTCATCCCCCGGAGGGTTGCTACTAATCTTGGTGCGAATGGGGATCGCGGCAAGGTGCGCCGCAGCTCAGGCCTGTGGCCGGTGCTGTCGCAGCAGCGCGTCGACTTCGGCGTATCCTGATGGAAAGGCGACGCCCGCCGTCGACGCGCCCGCCGAGAGCAGCGCCTGGACCGATTCGGGCGAGCGCCGCTCGGTCCAGTACGAGTCCACGCACGCCTTTACGGCAAGCGCCAACGGCGTCCGCCCGTTGGCATCCGGCAGGTCGATCGGCGACCCACGTGTGATGAGGAGTTTCACGACCGCGGGCCGGCCGCGCCATGCCGCGACGTGGATGGCGAGGCTGTTCTTCGGCTCGTCCCAATAGCCGTCGCCCTCGGTGAAGGGTGCCGCGACATCCACACCGAGGTCGAGGAGTTGCCGGACACCAGGTGGGTTGTCGGTGCCCGCGAATCTCGCGAGCAGCGCGCCTCCCATCGCCTTGACCTCGCTCACGAGGTGCGGCTCCCGCTCCGCGATTGCGCGGGCCGATGCCGCGTCGCCGTTGGCGCATGCCGCGATGAGCCGATCGACGCCATGGAGCTCGATGCGAATGCCGCGCTGCTGGAACAGCTCCAGCACATCGCTGCGTCCTTCGCGCGCGGCCCTGGCGACGACCGTCACGCCGTTCTTCGCGGCCGCCGGGTCGGCGTCATGCTCGAGGAGCAGCGCGATCATCTCGAGGCTGTTGTCTCGCGCCAGGGCGTGATGGAGGGGATTCCAGCCCCGTTGTCTCGCGTGGTTGGGGTTGGCGCCGTGCTCGAGCAGCCACTTCGCGCCGTCGTAATCGTGCCAGTCGTGCTTGCGGATCAGCATCATGACGAGGTTCTCGGCCGTGACCTTCCCGGTCTCGACCAGGACTTGCATGGCGCCGTTGTCGTAGGATTCCGGCGAGTGGTAAACGGCCTCCTCGTCGTTCGGGTCGGCGCCACGCTCGATGAGCAAGCGTGTCAGCGCCGCATGATGCGCCACGCCGGCCGCTCCGTAGAGCGCCGTCTCGCGCTCGGGGTGCTGGCCGGTGGTCCAGAAACCGGTGTTCGGGTCCGCGCCCGCGTCCAACAGCGCCTTGGCCGCCCGCAGGAACGCGTCGCTGCGGGCCGGGACGAGGCGGAGGTACTTCGAGAGACCCAGGTGGGTGAGCGCATCCCCGCCGTACGGCGGGCTCTTCGCCGTCACGTTCTTGGGGTCCTGCGCGATGAATCGGCGCACGGCCGCATCATCGCCCAGAATTGCCGCGGTGTGGATGCTGGTGCCCGCGACCTCGGGATGGGCGGCTCGGATGGCCTCGGCGCGCTCCAGAGTCCCGTGCCAGGTCGCGGCCTCGATGAAAGCGGTAACTGGACCCATCGAGCTATCGCAACCGCCGCAATTCGATTTCCGATACGATGAACCCAAACGCCGGCCAGCCGCCCGAGCGGATGGAGCGCTCGAACCACTCGCGGGCGCGCGTCGTGTCGCCCCGCACCACGTACCAATTGCCCACTCCGTAGCTCAGGGTCGCGACCACGATATCGCCCATATCGGCCGCCGTCAGCACCGCATCCGGGCTGATCAGGCCGCGATATAGCTGCAGGCGTCGCGCGTACGCGTTTGTCGTCGGCAGCGAGTCCGGGCGGCGATCCAACATCGCTTGCGCGAGCGCCGCGCGACCCGCCCGCGACAGGGACATCCAGAGCCAATCCGTTGAGGCGGCCAGCTCGTCGGCGTCGGGAGCGAGCGGCTGCGCCCGCTGGAAGGCGTCCACCGCACCGGCGAAGTCACCGCGCGCGT
>JBOHST010000185.1:0-3500 GCA_050733375.1 Gemmatimonadales bacterium | reverse complement strand
TCCTCGATACGACCGGGACGATCCTCGCTACCGCGCTCGCGGGGCCGGTGATCGGGATCACGACCGGGGCACTCACTTCCCTGGTGAACAGTCTCCGCAACCCGACGTTCTGGCCGTTCGTCGTCGTGCAGGTGATCGTCGCCCTGTACGCCTGGCTGGCGGCGCGCGCCGGGTGGTTTCGTTCTCTCAAGACGGCGGTGCCGGCGGGGCTCGCGCTCGGCGTCGTGGCGGCGCTCGTCTCCACGCCGATCTCGTACCTGGTGTTCCAGTGCGCCACGACGGGCGGCGTCGCGCTCACGACGAAGCTGGGTCAATTGCTCGGGCTCTCCGACCTCGGCGCCTGTTTCCTGGGCAGCTTCGTCTCCGATTTCGCGGACAAGGCGGTGACGTTCGCACTGGTCACCACGGTGCTGCATGCGCTTCCCCGGCGGACCGCCGCCCGGTTTCCCCTCGCGCTCCGCGCGATCGGGCGCGCGGCCGATTGAGTGCGGGCGCTGCACCCGTTCACTCTGCTTGCCGTAGCGACCGCGCTGCCTGCACTCGCCTGGATTCTCCCGGCGCCGTGGGGGGGACTGGGGAGTGTCGTCGTGGCGTTAGCGCTGGCTGCCTCGGGGCAGCGGGTGATCCGAACCGTGGTGCTCACCGCAGCGCCGTTCTGGCTCTTCCTCTTTCTGTTGCACGGCGTTGGGGGCATGGTCGCAACGGGTCTGCGGCTCACGACGATGATCGCGAGCTTCCTCTGGCTCAGCGCGGTGCTTCCGCCGGCCCGGCTGGTAGAGGCAATGGTGGCGACGGGGTGGCCGGTCACCGCCGCCTTCCTGCTCTCCGCTACGCTCTCAGCGGTCCCGAAGCTGCGTGAGCGCGCGGTCCACATCGCCGACGCGCAGCGCTGCCGTGGCCTCCGCACCCGGGGCGGGCCGTTGGTGCGGCTCGCGGCGCTGCGCGCCATCGCCCTGCCACTCGTCCTCTCGGCGCTGCACGAGGTTGACGAGCGCGCCCTCGCCCTCGAGACGCGCGGCCTGACCCACGGCGCGCGCCGCACGCCGCTCTTTCCGCCGCCCGATCGCCCGGTCGAGCGCATCGCGCGCTGGGGCCTGCTCGCGGCCTGCGTCGCCGCACTCGTCTGGAGACTCGCGTGACCCGTCTGGCGCTCGAGCACGTGACGTACCACTACCCGGCGACCGCCGCGCCTGCGCTCGCCGATGTGTCGCTCGACCTGCACGGAGGAGAGGTGGTCGGTGTGGTCGGGTGCGCCGGCGCCGGCGCGTCGACCCTGCTGCTGGTGGCGGCCGGGCTTGCGCCTCGCGTGTTGGGTGGCACGCTCTCCGGCGCGGTGCGCGGCGCCGGGCGAAGCGCGATCCTGCTTCCCACACCGTGGACTCAGGTGTCGGGAATGGCCGTAACCGTGTGGCAGGAAGTCGCGTTCGGCCCCGCGAACCTTGGTTGGGCGCCCGAACGCATTTCAATGTCGGTTGACCGTGCGTTGACGCGTGTTGACGTTGCCCAGCTGCGCGACCGTGACCCGGCGACGTTGTCGGGGGGCGAGCTGCAGCGCGTCCTCCTCGCCGGCATCCTCGCCATGGAGCCCGAGCTGCTGCTGCTCGACGAGCCGACGGCGGAGCTCGATGCGGCGGGCGCGCACCTCGTGTGGGATTTGCTGCGTGCGCTCGCCCGCGAGGGCAATGCTGTGGTCGTCGCGACCAGCGATCTCGACGCGCTCCCCGTCGCCGCCGACCGCGTCGTGTGGCTCGCGGGCGGGCGGGTGCGCGCCGCGGGCCCCGCCCGGTCGCTGCTCGGCGATGCGGCGCTGTGGTCCGACGAGGGACCGGGGAGCACGAGCGTGGCGGGCGCGTGGCGGCTCGCCGGACTGCCGGCGCCGTTGCCGCTCACCGTCGCCGACGTGACGGCGCGCGTGCCGTGACCGAGGCGCTGCGGCTCGACGCGGTCTCGTTCGCGTATACGGGGCGACCCGCGGTCGTGGACGTCTCGTTCGCGCTTGCGGCCGGAGCGCGGGCGGCGCTGGTCGGGCACAACGGGGCGGGGAAATCGACGGTGATGCGGCTCGTCACCGGCCTGCTGCGTCCGGCGACGGGCACGGTGTGGGTGGGCGACTGGATCGCGGGCGACCGGCGCCCCGACGAGCTGGCGCGGCGAGTCGGGTCGCTGTTCCAGCATGCGGACCAGCAGCTCTTCGCCCGCACCGTGCACGAGGACGTCGCGTTCGGGCCGCGGGCCATCGGCGTTCCCGAGCCGGAGGTGGCGACACGCGTCAAGCGCGCGCTCGCCGCGCTGGACCTGGAGTCGGTCGCCGACCAGCACCCCTATGATCTGCCGCCGCCCGCGCGCAAGCTGGCAGCGCTCGCTGGAGCGTTGGCGCTCGAGCCCGCGCTGTTGCTGCTCGACGAGCCCACCGCGGGGCTCGATCGCCGCGCCCGCACGAAGGTGACGCGAGCCTTGACCGAGCGCGCTGATGCCGGCGTCGCGCTCCTCGTCATCACCCACGATCTCGGCTTCGCCGCCGAGGCGTTCGATCGGGCGCTGGTGCTCGAGCGTGGCCGGCTGGTCGCCGACGCGCCACTCGCCGAGCTGCTGGGCACCGGGGTCGGACCCGCGCCCTGGGGCCTCGCGGCGCCCCCACTCGCCGAGCTGTCGGCCGCCCTGCGCCTCCCGGGTCGGCCGCTGCGGGAACGCGATGTGGCACGCGCGCTCGCGGAGCGTTGCCGCCCGTAGCGGCGCGTCCTAGATTCCCTGACCGCTCATGGTGAATCCTGTCGTCTTCGCCACGCATCTGGCGCGCGCCGTCAACCTGTTTCGCGATCCGGCCAAAAAGGAGGATCAGAAGCGGGAGTTCCGGACCCTGGTCGGGATGTTGAAGGACGCCGACGTCACGGTGCGTATCCGCGATCAGCATCTCGAGGTCAACGGCGAAGCGGTAATGGCCCCCGAGTTCCAGCCGCTGGTCCAGCGAATGCTGATGCACGGTGTGCACGAAGTGGCGGTGCCACGCGACGCGCCCGTGGCTCACCTGTTCGAGCTACTGCGGGCGCTGGCGGACCAGCCGGGCGGCCGCACGGACATCGCGTCGCGGCTGCGCACCTCGGGAGCAGATCGCGTGTCGGTCGTGCTCCAGGCGCTCGACCTCCCGGAGGAGCCGGTGCCGAACCGCGACCTCGGCACCAGCGGCGTGCTGCGCGGCGAGCCGGTGAATGACCTCAGGTCGCAGCGCGTGGCCGGGGCGGAAGGGGTCGAGCAGGTTGAACAGAATCTCGCGGACCCGTCGCGCGGCCTGCCGGGAACGGCCGCGGAAGGCGCCGCGTCGACCGTGGAGTCGGCCCCGGAGCTTCCCACTCGCCACGTGACGAGCGAGCCGCCGCCTTCGCGCTTCCCACTGCCGCCGCCTCCGCCGCCCCCGCCTCCCCCACCGCCCGCTGCCGCGCCGCCCGGGCAACCAGTCCGTCAGGCACCACCGCCTGCTCCCCCCGCGCGCGCGCCGGCCGTCC
>JBOHST010000184.1:0-11990 GCA_050733375.1 Gemmatimonadales bacterium | reverse complement strand
CCTGCGGCTCGTGAATCCGCGGGAATACGAGCCGCACCGCGTCGAGGGCATCGCGCATCAGACGCACGACATCCTGTCACGGGTACGCCAGTTCGACACGCTCGACGGGGCGCTGGCCGACTGCGTGCACGTGGTCGCATTCTCGGCGCGCGGACGGACGGCAAAGCGGAACCTGCAGCGGCCGCGGGAGGCGGCGGGGGAGGTCGTCGCGGCGGCAACGGCGGGCTCGGTGGCGCTGCTGTTCGGTCGCGAGGACAAGGGCCTCAGCAACGAGGCATTGGACCGGTGCCATCGCATCGTCACCATTCCCACATCACCGTCGTATGCGTCGCTCAACCTCGGCCACGCGGTGGTGCTGATGCTGTACGAGCTGGCCCTGGCGCGCGGCGACGAGACCCGACCGTTCAAGCCGCCCCGCCGGGTCGTCGAGGCGGCGACCGTGGAGGAGATCGAGCGATTGTTCGCCGACACCGAGCGGGCGCTCGAGTCGATCGAGTTCTTCAAGATTCGTGACCGCGAGCACATCATGCGGACGGTGCGCGAAATCACGCACCGGGTGCCGCTGGACCAGCGCGAGGCGAAGCTGCTGCGCGCGATGGCGATCGAGGTGGTGAAATACCGTGAGCGATTGGCGCGTTCCCGGATTCACCTCGACCGGCAGTAAGCGCCCGGAGGCGCTGTTCGGCGTGGCCGGCGATCCCGGCCTGCCCGCGCAGATGATCCGTGCCGCGGGCGCCCGCGTGTGGGATTCCGCGGGTCGCGAGTACCTCGATTATGTGATGGCGTTGGGTGCCGTGGCCCTGGGCTACGGGCACCCGGCGGTACACCGGGCGGCCAGCGACGCGCTTGTAGCCGGGGTGGTGGGCCCGTTGCCGCCGGTCGAGGAAGAACAGCTCGCCACAGCACTCGCGCAGCGGCTGCCCTGGATGGAACGGGTACGGTTCCTGAAGACGGGCGCCGAGGCGGTCGCCGCCGCGGTGCGGATCGCGCGCGTCGCGACCGGACGTGAGGAGGTTTTGGGGTGCGGCTACCACGGCTGGCTCGACTGGTGTCAGGGCCGGACGGAGGGGGTGCCGCAGGGGACTCGGGCGGTATTTGCCGAGCTGCCGTTCAACGACGCCGAGCGGGCGCGGGAGATGATCCGCTACCGGGCCGACCGCCTGGCGGCCGTGGTAGTGGAGCCGCTGGTCGTGGTGGAGCCGACCCGCGAATGGCTCGAGACGCTTCGGGCGGAAACGGAGCGCGCCGGAGCGGTGTTGGTGTTCGACGAAATCAAGACGGCGTTCCGGCTGGCGATCGGCGGCGCGGTCGAGCGCTACGGCGTACGACCCGATCTCGTGGTGATCGGCAAGGCGTTCGCCAGCGGCTTCCCCCTGGCGGCGGTGGGCGGCCGGGAGGACATCATGGCCGCAGCCGGCCGCACCTGGATTTCTTCGACGCTGGCCACCGAGTCGGTCTCCCTCGCAGCCGCGCTCGCGACGCTCGCGGTGTTCGACCAGGAGCAGGTTTGCGCGCACCTCCATCGCGTCGGGACCCGCCTGTTGCACGGCCTGCATCGACTTCAGCGTGAGTACCCCCGCGGCCTCACCGGCGTGGGCGGCGTGGCGGAGATGTGCTTCCTCCACTACACCAACGAGGAGATCTCCCGCGCCGTGGCGGCCGGGTGCGCGCGACGCGGACTGCTGTTCAAGCGGACGGCCTACAACTTCGTGTCGCTCGCGCATGACGAGCCCGCGGTCGACGTGGCGCTGGGAGTGCTGGAAGAGGTCCTGAGGGGGATTGAATAGATTCCATGATGCTCATCGACGTGCACGCCCATTTCTTTCCCGAGCAGAGCCCGCGGGCAGACTGGCGCGCCTACAACGCCAGCCGCTTGCAGGCCGGGGAACGGATCGGCGTCACGATGCACGTGACCTCCACCCT
Organism: Gemmatimonadales bacterium; assembly: GCA_050733375.1. Lineage (GTDB taxonomy): Bacteria > Gemmatimonadota > Gemmatimonadetes > Gemmatimonadales > GWC2-71-9 > DASTHG01. The sequence continues at coordinate 10,067 of JBOHST010000184.1, read as the reverse complement.
CGGCACGTTCGGCCGGACGTCGCCGACCTATTTTCCCTCGCCGGCGGACGTCGTGAGTGGCAACGATTTCTCGCTTGCGCTCCAGCGCCAGCATCCGGACAAGATTCGCGGTTATGCGTGCGTGAACCCCAACTACACCGACCACGCCGTGGCCGAGATCGCGCGCTGCCGTGCCGCCGGGATGATCGGGATCAAGCTGGCGGCGAGCCGGCGGGCCAACGACCCGCTGCTCGATCCCGTTTGCGAAGCAGCGCGGCAGCATGGGCTTCCGATCCTGCACCACATCTGGCAGGGACGGCGACGGGATTGGCCGGGGCAGGAGGCGTCGGATGGGGTCGAGCTGTGCCAGCTCGCCAAGCGACACCCCGACGTGGGGTTCATCCTGGCCCACATCGGCGGGGGAGGGGACTGGCGCCACACGCTGGCGGTCGTGCGCCCGTACCGAAACGTCTGCCTCGACCTCTCAGGAAGCGGCGTGGATGGCGGCATGCTCGAGGTATGCCGCGCCGCCGTCGGCGTGCAACGCCTGTTATGGGGCACCGATATGACGATGGAAACCGGCTGGGCAAAGTTGCGGTATCTCGCGCATCTCCTACCGGCCGCCGACCTCGAGTGCGTCGCCTGGAAGAACGCGGCGCGCGTTTTTCCGCCTGGCAGCTTTCCGAGCGACTGATGCGCATCGATGTGAACGCCTTCCTGGGCGCTTATCCCTTCGCGCGCGTCCCCGGCACCGCGCCCGGGTCGTTGCTCGCTGCCATGAGCCGCGTCGCGATCGACGAAGCGTGGGTGACCCATCTCCCGGGACTGTTCTGGCGCGATCCGACCGAGGGCAATCCCTGGCTGTACGAGACGTGCCGGTCGACCCCGCGGCTGAAACCCGTGCCCGCGGTGCATCCGGGGCTCGCTCACTGGCAGGACGCCCTCAACGAAGCGGTGGAGCACCACGCGGCCGCGGTGCGCTGCGATCCCGGTTGCTCTGGTCTCCAGCCGGCGGGTCCGGAGCTGCGCGTGCTGGCCGCCGCGTGCGCCGCCGCCGGGCTGCCGCTCATGATGGCGGTGCGTCTCGAGGATAGCCGGCAGCGTCACCCCAACGATGTGACCCCCGAGCACCAGCCTGCGGCGGTGCGTGCGCTGATCCGCGGTGACGCAGACCTGCGGCTGGTCGTCACGCACGCCGACCGGGCGTTCATCGAGGAAGTCCACTTCGGTTCGACCCCCGCCGAAGCGGGGCGAATCTGGTGGGACATCTGCTGGATCTGGGGGCCGCCAGAGGATCACCTTGCCACACTGATCGAGACCGTCGGGGTGGAGCGATTCGTCTTCGGGACGGGGCAGCCGCTGCGCATCCCCGAGACCAGCGTGGCCAAGCTCGACTTGCTGGATCTCACTCCCGAGCGACGGGCTCGGATCGAATCGGGGAACGTCCTCGACGCGCTCCGGCCTCGATGAGCGCGGGAGACATGATCGCTCGCCTCGGCGGTGGACTCATCCCCGCCGTTCCCGTGCCGTTCCGGGGCGCCACCCTCGCCACGGATGCACAGCAGGCCTACGCCGCGTGGATGGCCACGCAGGAAGTCGCCGGCGTCGCCGTGTGGGCTCACACGGGCAGGGGACCGAAGCTGAACGGCGGGCAACGGCGCCTGGTGCTCCAGAGCTGGCGGACGGCGCTGCCCCACCGCGTCGTGGTCGCCGGGGCGACCTCGCTCGAGATGGCGCGCGAGGCGCGCACCGGCGGCGCCGACGCGTTGCTCGCGTTCCCCCGCGCCGAGGATCCCGTGGGCTGGCACGCCGCCCTGGGAGCGGAGCTGCCCGTCATCGCCTTCTACCTCTATGAGGCCGCGGGCGGGGTGTCGTACGACGATGCGACGCTCAGCGCAATCCTCGCCCTGCCGGCGGTGATCGGGATCAAGGTGGCCACCCTCGATTCGGTGGTCACGTTTCAACGCATCGCCGGTTTGATGCGCGCCCACCCCCAGAAGCTCCTCATCACAGGCGAAGACCGGTTCCTGGGCTATTCGATCATGCTGGGCGCGCAGGGCGCGCTCATCGGGATGGGAGCCGCACTCACAGACTTGCAGATCGCCCTGCTGCGGGCCCATGCGAACGGCGATGCTGCGCGCTTCTTGCGGTTGACCAGCATCATGGACCGCTTTGCCCAGGCGACGTTTATCCCGCCAATGGAAGGCTACGTGCGGCGTTTGCTGTGGGCGATGGCGGCCGAAGGCATCATCCCCGGCGACGCGTGCGACGATCCGTGGGGGCCGCCCCTGGCGGAGGGAGAGCGCGACGTCGTCCGCCGAGCCGTGCGCGATGCGCGCGCAGCTGGCCGCTGATTTCGAGCGGTTCAAGGACGAATGGCCGCGCGACTTCGCGGACCATGTGCGCGAGCAGTATCACATCGACCTCACTGCGCGCTACCTCGACTGTACGATCCCCCATCCGATCGGGAAGGGCTCGGGTCAGCTCTCGATCAACGAAAAGCAGTTGGCGGAGGACGCGGCGGCGGGGCTGGGGTTCGTGGTCCTGAAAACCGTGATCGCCCAGGACGAGACCGGCGTTCAATCGATGGCGGCGTGGGCGATTCACGAGACGAGAATGAAAGTCGAGCGACGCGTCGTCTCCGGCATGGACAGAGGCTGGACCGTCACGTGGAAAGGCCGAGGATGGGATCGCCCATTCCACGAATACCTCGCGCTGGTGCGCACGGGCCGGGACCTCGCTCGCGCGGGTAAGTTGCTCGTGGTGCCCTCGGTGAAGTATCACCTGCCGCGCCTCGGTGTACCCTTTGTGGAATCGGAATACCGCCACACGACGACCGGCCTGGCCGAGGCGTGGGGTGATCCACCGCTGCTCGTCGAAAAGGACTTTTCACCCACCCTGGCGGGTGATTCGCTGGCCGAGGATCGCGTGCAGGTGCTGCGGTGGCTGCGCGAGGTCCCACAGCTGATTCGCAATGCGGCGCCGATCGAAGTGCGAGTGGCGCTCAAGCTCATGAATGCGCGTTTCGAGGAAGGATTTCAACATGAGATGATGCTGGCGGGCGCTTCGGCCGACACCCTGGTGGTGTTCAACCGGCTGTTCGATGTCGAGCGCAGCGTCGCCTACGGCGGATCGGATTTGAGCGACCGCAATCTCCGGGTGCTGCGCTCGTTTTCGCTGATCGGGCGCGAGGCCGGCCACCCCGTGCTCCCGAGCTTGTGCGGGACCGGTAACGTGAGCTCGGGGCGTCTGCTGCTGGCCTACGCCATGGCCGGATGTGAAGCCGTCCAGCTCCACACGTTCTTCCAGCTGCCGCTCGATGAATACGCGGCCCGCGAAGGCTCGCGCACCGAGCGAGCGCTGCATCAGCTCGTGTTTCACCCGACGGACGGACTGATCGCCGCGTTGTGGGCGCTGGAACGGAGCGGGGCGATCCATCGGCGGGGCGGCGAGCTGCACTTTCTCGATGTGCCGCGTGCGCGTCACCAAGGCTGAGCTGTTCGAGTTGACCCTCCCGCTGGTCGAGCCCTTCATTATCTCGGGGGGCGCGATCAACGAACGTCGCTCCCTGATCGTCGCGCTCCACGACGAAGAAGGTCACGTGGGCTACGGCGAATCGCCGCCGTTCGCGTTGCCGTTCTATTCCGAGGAAACGCTCGCCACGGCGCGCGATCTGACGGAGCACGTCCTCCTGCCGCGGGTCGTGGGCCAGCAATTCACGGCGCCGGAGGATCTCGATGCGGTGCTGCGCGCTGGAGTGCGCGGCAACCCGTTTGCCCGAGCGGGCGTCGAGACGGCCGCATGGGACCTCGAAGCACACCGCCGCAACGCGGGGCTCGCGACCCTGCTCGGCGAACGGCTCGCGGTGCCGGTGGCGACCGCGGTGCCATGCGGGGTCGCGCTCGGGGTTCCCGAGGACCGGCGGCTGGAGACGCTGACGCGCCGCGTCGCCGAGGCGCTGCAATTCGGCTACCGCCGCGTGAAGATCAAAGTGATGCCGGGGTGGGACGTGGAGGCGGTGCGAGCGGCACGCGCCGGCATGGCCGGCGCCGACCTCCCGCTGACCGTGGACGCGAACGGGGCCTACGCCTGGCCGGAGCACGAAGTGAATCTCCGCGCGCTCGACGATAGCGGCCTGCTCTACATCGAGCAGCCACTCGCCCCGGACGAGCTGGTCGGCCATGTACGGCTCGGGAGTGTGCTGCGGACGCCGCTGTGTCTCGACGAGACGCTGAAGAGCGCGAGTCACGCTCGGCAGGTGGTGGATCTCGGTGGGCCACGAGTCTGGAACATCAAAGTCCACCGGGTCGGCGGCCTGTCCGAGGTGTGTCGCATCTACCAGATCGCGACGGAGTACCGGGCCGAGCTCTGGGCAGGGACGATGCCCGAGTCGGGAATCGGCTCGCAGGCGCCGCTCGCCGTCGCCGCGCTGCCGCTGTGCGTCTACCCGTCGGATCTCGAGCCCAGCGCCCGGTGGTACGGGCGCAATCAAGACGTGATCAAATTGACGATGGCCAGGGACGGCCGAATGGCCGTGCCGGACCAGTCGGTCGCTCGGCTCCTCGACCAGGCCCGGTTCCGGGCGTCCACACGCGTCCTGATGTAACTCATTGCCATATAGTGTGTTACAAAGCGAGTTGACGGGACCCGTAAGTTCCTGGCGAATCTGTAGAGTCTTCGATGACCACCGTCCACGCCCGAGAGTGTTCGTACTATGTCCCGACAGCCGAGCGGTTACTGGGCCAGCAACCTGTACAAGAACCCGCGCGCGCGCCCGAAGTCCGAAGCGCCGGCGCGCGATCTTCCCAAGCTCGCCGCCGGTCGTTTCAAGCGCGCGCGTGAAGGGGTGCGCGCGTTACGCCACGTCACCGAGCAAGTGGTGTTCATGGGCACCGCCTGGAAGTGGGTCTGGATGTATGAGGTCGGTGGTCGCAAGCTCGGGTTCCTCCACCCGATGGAGTCGGCGGTCAGCGGGACTTTTGTTCTCAGCGGGGCTGAAGAGCAGGAGCTGGTGCTCGCCAACGGCTTTCCCAAGAGCGTCAAGCACGCCGTGCGGGATGGGGACCTGGCCGATGGTGTGCGCTGGTGCTGGATGGAGTTCCCCGACCTCGACACCGTGGAGGGGTTCGTCGAGGTGATCCGCCTCAAACACCATCTGCTGTCGCGCCCCGACTAGCCGGGCCTTGTGCGGTCTTCGACGGGCGCGCTACATTCTTCGCGCCCGCAAGCTGTTGCCGTACCAAGCCGTTGCCGTCCTAACCACACTAGGATCTTTTCGATCGAGGCCACCGCCTTGGCGACGACCAAAGGGTGCAGGACTGCGAGCGGAATCGTACTGGCGATGGCCGCGGGCGCTGCGCCGCTCGCAGGGCAAACCTACCAACCCGGCACCCGTGGGTACCAAGCCCCAGTTGTCAGTGACACGGCCTCTCTGCCGGGGCCGCGCCAGCCGATCTTCTTCCGCCACGACATCCACGCCGGTCAGGACCAGATCCCCTGCATGTACTGCCACTCGAGCGTGGCGGTCTCGAGCGAGCCCGGCATACCCGCGCTGCGTACCTGCATCGGCTGCCATCAGATCATCGGAGGATCCACGCCGGCGCACCAGGCCGAGATCGCCAAGGTCCGCAAGGCCTGGAGCGACCGGCAGCCACCGGAGTGGATCCGTGTCTATTGGGTTCCGGAGTTTGTCCGGTTCCCGCACATGCGCCACGTCAAAGTGCTGGGGACCGGTCCCGAGTCCTGCGCCCTGTGCCACGGTGAGGTGAGCAGGATGACCCAGGTCAGCCAGGTGTCCACGCTGAAAATGGGCTGGTGCATCGACTGCCATGTGCAGCGCGGAGTGAGTCGCGATTGCTCGGTGTGTCATTACTAGGCGGGCGTCGGAGACCATATGACTGACGGGATGAACCGGCGACGGTTCCTGAAAGTCCTCGGCGTGACGGGTGGGGGCGCGGCCGTGCTCTCCGGGTGCGGCATCGGCCCCGAGCCGACCGAGAAACTCATCCCGTATCTCGTGCCGCCCGAAGACCAGATCCCTGGGACGCCGACCTGGTATGCGAGTACCTGCCGTGAATGCGCTGCCGGGTGCGGCATTCACGTGAAGGTGCGCGAGGGGCGCGCGATCAAGATCGAGGGCAACCCCGAATCCCCCATCAACCACGGCCGCTTGTGCGCCGGCGGCCAGGCGGCGCTGCAAGGCCTCTACAATCCTGATCGAGTCACCAGCCCGCTGCGGCGCAACACTGCCGGCCGTCTCGAGCCGACGACCTGGGACGAAGGCCTGGCGGCGCTGCAGACGAAAGTTCAGGAGGCTCAGGGTCGGGGGATCGCGTTCGTCACCGGCATCGAGTCGGGCAGCTTCGGCAGTCTGGTCGACGAGTGGATGCAGCAAGTGGGTGGGCGGCATGTCACCTACGAACCGTTCGCGTTCGAGGCGCTGCGGGAAGGGAACCGCCTCGCCTTCGGCGATGCGAGCCTTCCGTGGTACGACTTCGCGAGCGCGAAGTACATCCTCTCCTTCGGCGCCGATTTCATGGAAACCTGGCTTTCGCCGGTCGGTTTTCAGGGCGCCTTCACGCGCGCGCACAGTTTCGAATCCGGGCGACGGTCCGGGATGGCCAAGTTCGTGTTCGTCGCCCCGCGCATGCCGCAGACGGGCCTCGTGGCCGATGAATGGCTCGCCGTAACGCCTGGAACCGAGGGCCTTCTGGCGCTCGCGATGGCGCAGGTGATCGTGAGCCGGCGCCTGGCGCCGGTGCCGGGCGACGCCGCGCGCTTGACCCTGCCTGCACCGGCTACAGTCGCCGAGGTCGTCGGGATCGAAGGAGACGTGATCGAGCGCTTGGCGAGCGAGTTCGCGCGCTCCGGCGCGCCGCTTGCCGTGGCCGGCGGCATCGCGGCCCACTATGACAACGGCGCGGCGATCGTCGCCGCGGTCAACATCCTGAACTACGTCGCCGGTGCCGTCGGTCGGACTGTGAGGTTCGGCGCCGACCTGGCGCAGGGCGCCGCCGGCAGCTTCCGCGACGTGGCCGCCCTGACGAGCGACATGGCGTCCGACGGGGTCGCCCTGCTGCTGGTCCATGGCGCCAACCCGGTCCATTCATTGGGTGGAAACTTCGCGCAGGCGTGGGGCAAGGTCGGCTTCAAGGTCTCCTTCTCCTCCTATCTCGACGAGACCGCGGCGGGTGCGGACCTCGTGCTTCCCGATTTCCACCCACTCGAGCAGTGGAACGACAGTCGCCCGCGCGCCGGCGTGTACGCCCTGCAGCAGCCCGCGATGCTGCCCGTGTTCGACGGGACGAAACAGACGGGCGACGTACTGCTGCGCGCGGCGGGAAAAACCGGCACGTTCAAGAGCTACCTCCAGGACCAGTGGGCCGCCCTCTATCGGCGCATCGGTGGGGCGAAGCCGTTTGAGCAGTGGTGGGCCGAGGCCCTGCAGCACGGCGGGGTATACGGCGAACCACCCACCCGAACCGTACGGCTCGGAGCGGGCGCTGGCGCCGCCACGACGGACACGGTTCAAGCGTACGCACCCAGCGCCATCACGGCGATCGTCTTCCCGCACCCGGTGCTACACGACGGCCGCGGCGCGAACAAGCCGTGGCTCCAGGAGCTACCCGACCCCGTGTCCAAACTGACCTGGCACGGCTGGGTCGAGGTGCACCCGGAGACGGCGAAGCAGTGGGACCTCGCAAACGGCGATGTCTTGCTGATCAGGTCCGGGTTCGGCGCGGTGAACGCGCCGGCATGGATCACTCCCTCGGTGCGTCCGGGTGTGCTCGCGCTTCCGACAGGCCAGGGCCACAAGGCCTACGGCCGGTATGCGCAAGACCGCTCCTTCAACGCGTTCGAGCTCCTGTCGAGCGAGCCGAACGCCTACGGTGGCCGCACCCACTCGGCGACAGTGACGGTGTCCAAGACCGCCGATCACCGTAACCTCGCCAGCACGGAAGCAATGGGTCGACACCTGGGGGAGACGATCGCCCCCGTGCTGCCGCTCGCGCAGGCGCTCGCGCTGCGGCCGGGCGAGCATGCCGTCCACGAGGAGGAAATCCCCGGGTATGCTCACGCGGCTCAAGAGGGGTGGGCGGAGGCGCAGCATGAACAGGCGTCGCTGGGCGACTACGCTGGCGCGCACCCCCGTTGGGCGATGGCCATCGACCTCGCGAAATGCACCGGCTGTTCGGCGTGCGTCACCGCCTGCTACGCTGAAAACAACGTCGCGACGGTCGGGGAAGAGCTCGTCATGCGTGGCCGTGAGCTGGCGTGGCTGCGCATCGAGCGCTACTTCCGTCCCGCGGCGTCGGGCGCGATTACCGCGGCGATCGCGCCGATGCTGTGCCAGCACTGCGGCAACGCGCCGTGCGAGCCGGTGTGTCCGGTGTTCGCCGCGTACCACACGCCGGACGGGTTGAACGCCCAGGTCTATAACCGGTGTGTCGGCACTCGCTATTGCTCCAACAACTGTCCCTACAAGGTGCGGGTGTTCAACTGGTACAATTTCGCGGAGCCCGGTGGGATCTGGGACGCCTTCCCGGAGCCGCTCACCTGGCAGCTCAACCCGGACGTCACGGTGCGCGAGAAGGGCGTGATGGAGAAGTGCACGTTCTGCGTGCAACGCATCCGCGGCGCCCAGAACGACGCCCGGCTTGGAGATCGCGCCGTGCGCGACGGCGACATCGTCCCCGCCTGCGCGCAAACCTGCCCGTCGGAGGCGATCGTTTTCGGCGACCTGAACGATCCGCAGTCTCGGGTGCACGCGCTGGCGGAGGACCCGCGCGGCTACCACGTGCTGGCCGGCCTGAACACCAAGCCGGGCATCACCTATCTGGCCAAGGTGACGGCCGGGGGAGCGGCCTGAGCGTGTCGCAGACACCGCCCCCCGCCGGTTCGTCGACGCCCGTGACCTACGACTTCGTCACGCGGACCATCGCGCGCACGCTCGGGAACCCGGGGAGAGGGTACTTCCTGCTGTTGGGAGCCGCCGTCACGCTGCTCGCGGTCGGCATCGTCTGTCTCGTGCTGTTGATCCGCTACGGACTCGGGCTCGCGGGTTACTCGCACCCGGCGTACTGGGCGATCTTCATCACCTGCTTCGTGTTCTGGGTGGGCATCGCCCACTCGGGCACGTTGATCTCGGCGATTCTCTATCTGTTCCGGTCGGGGTGGCGGACCGCGGTGTACCGCACCGCCGAGGCGATGACGGTGTTTGCGGTGATGACCGCGGCCCTGTTCCCCCTGATCCACATCGGGCGTCAGTGGTATTTCTATTGGCTGGTCCCGTATCCGAACGAACGCGGGTTGTGGCCCAACTTCAAGTCGCCGCTCATCTGGGACGAGTTCGCGATCGGGACGTACTTCACTGTCTCGACCGTGTTCCTGATCATGGGGCTGATCCCGGACATCGCCGCGGTGCGCGATGTGGCGACAGGCTGGCGCCGCAAGCTGTATACCCTCACGGCGCTGGGCTGGCGCGGCACCAACGAGCAGTGGCGCCACTACACGCGGGGCTATCTCTATCTCGCCGCGCTCGCGACGCCGCTGGTCCTGTCGGTGCACAGCGTCGTTTCCTGGGACTTCGCCATGGCGATCGTCCCGGGGTGGCATGCGACGATTTTCGCCCCCTATTTCGTGGCCGGCGCGATCTACTCGGGCGTCGCCATGGTGATCACCCTGCTCGTACCCATCCGGCGGCTGTACCACCTCGAAGACCTGATTACGATCCACCACTTCGAGAACCTGGCGAAGTTGTGCCTGCTCACGGGCATGATCGTCGGGTTCGCCTACTGCACGGAGTACTTCATCGCCTGGTTCGGCGGCAACCCGAACGAGCGAGCCGCGTTCTGGCTCCGAGCGTTCGGGCCTTTCTGGTGGGCCGGCTGGACGATGATCATCTGCAACGGCTTCCTGCCGCTGCTGCTGTGGTTCAAGAAGATCCGCACCAACATCACGTCGCTGTTCGTGATCTCGATCTTCGTCAACATCGGAATGTGGTTCGAGCGCTATGTGATTATCGTGGTCTCGCTCGCGTTCGAGCCGTACTCGCAATGGTCCAACGCCCCCTACAACCCCACCTGGGC
>JBOHST010000183.1:0-4077 GCA_050733375.1 Gemmatimonadales bacterium | reverse complement strand
TTTCGCTCGCTTGGTAGGGGCCATAGTGTGAATTATGTTAATTAAACAACATGAATTAATCAGCTGCCCGGCCGACCCAACTCCTCTTCGATCTCTCTGTGCCCGGCGAGCAGCAGATCGACTTCCTTCACCGCCTCGCGTGCCAGGGTCAGGTCGGTGGTGAGACTGTGGACGCTGCCGGTCCCGGCGTGGAGGCGCAGCAGGTTCAGGCGAATCGTCTCGAGCGCCGCGACCGCGTCCTTGAGGCGCCGCTGCACCAGATCGCGCTCCGCCTGCAGAACCTCGACCACTCGATCGCGTCGGGCCTTGATATCGCCGGCGATTTGGCCCGACAGCCGCCCGCGCTCCCCCGCCCCCTCGAGCGCCGCGTTCAGCTCTTCGAGTCGCGGCCGCATCCGTTGCGCGTCCGTTTCCAGCCGCCGCACGATGTCGGGGAGGTCCTTGAGCTGTTGTCGCGTTTCCTTGGGCAGCTCGTCGAACAGCCGCTCGGCGGCCATGCCGAGGGCCAGCTCCGTCGCGCGATGCGTGGTCGGGAGTGGCAGCGTCCGCTTGGAGACGAACGGCCGCGCCAGCCGGAACAACAGGCGTCCCACCGGCCCCTGCCACAGCCACGACCAAATGCGAGTGTCGAGGTCGATGCGCCGGTTCAACCGGGTGAGCCACAAGAAGCTGCTCCCCATTGCAGAGAACATGGACCACCCGAACACGCTGGGGAGCAGCCGCCAGTACAGCTCCTGCAACACGTTGAAGGGGGTCGAGAACAGGATCGCCCCCGCCTCGAGGGCGACCGCTGCGCTACCCGCGGCCAGCAGCCGCATGGCGCGCTCGTAGCCGGATGCCGCCCGGCCATACTCGAACACCCGCTCTTCCCGCCCGTGCTCCAGCTCGGTGCGGAACGCCAGGTGCAAGTCCTGTGGGTTGTAGCCCGAGGCGAGCAGCCGCCGCGCGCGGCTGACGAGCATGGCGAAGGGGACGATGGTGACCGCGGTCGCGAACGTGAGAAAGGCGAACTCGAGCTGCAAGCCGCGGGGCGCGAGGCCCGCCGCGATTCCCATCGCCACCGGCAGCGAGAGGATGTAGAGCAACCCGCCCATGCCGCCGAGCCGGCCGCCGCGCTTCACGAAGACGCGCAGCGCGACCGGAAGCTCCTTGCGCTGCTCCAGCGCCAGCCCGAGCTGATCGGCGAGCACCGCAGCGCTCTCAGGGCGTTCATCGCGCTCCTTCGCCAGACAGCGGTCGATAGTCTGCGCCAGGCGGCGGGGCGTGCCGTCGGCCACCTCGCCGAGCGGCCGCGGCGCTTCGGTGATCTGTTTGGCCAGGACCTCGGTCGGCTTGACGCCCTGAAACGGCAGTCGTCCCGCCAGCGCGAAATACCCCACCACACCAAGGCCATAGAGGTCGCTGCGTCCGTCCACCTGCTCGCCCAGCGCCTGTTCCGGGCTCATGAACTCCGGCGTGCCGATCACCTCGCCGCCGTCGAGCGCCGCCGCGCCGGACACCTGGCCGGCGATCCCGAAGTCGGCGACCAGCGCGCGGCCGCTCCCGGTCTCGAGCATGATGTTGTCGGGTTTGACGTCCCGATGGATCACGCCCTGGCCGTGGGCGTACGCGAGCGCCCAGGCGACCTCGCGCAACACCCGCGCCGCGTCATTCGGCGTGAGGGGGCCCCGGCGGCGAACCCGGTCGGTGAGGGTCTCCCCTTCGACGTACGCCATCGCGAAGAAGACGAACCGGTCGATCTCATCCACGACGTGGATCGGAATGATGTTGGGATGGGACAGCTTCGCCGCCATGCGGGCCTCGCGCAGAAACCGCTCGCGCGGCCCCGGCTGGGCGGCGAGGACGGGGGGCAGGAGCTTCAGTGCGATCAATCGGTCGAGCCGCACCTCGCGGGCCAGATAGACGATCCCCATCCCGCCCCGGCCCAGCTCGCGCTCGATCGAGTACCGGCCGGCCAGCGCGGACTGAAACTCGACGAACAGTCGGTCGTTGGCGGACAGGGGGGCGCTGGGTCGGTCCTGGCTGCTCATGGCTGGGTTTCTATTGTAACCCGGCTGGACCCCGATCGCCTCCTACCGCCCCGGCCCATCCGGCGCCACATTGTCCCCTCATTCTAGGACCCACACGCCGGGGACCCGATGGCCGATCATCAGCCGTACATCTCCCCCTCCCAGTCCATCGCGGAGCTGACCCCCCGCGCGGTCGCGCTGGGTGTGCTCCTGGGCCTGGTGTTCGGGGCCTCGAACGTGTACCTCGCCCTGAAGATCGGTCTCACCGTGAGCGCGTCAATTCCGATCGCCGTGCTCGCGATCACGATTTTCCGCACGCTGGGCCGGTCCACGATCCTCGAGAACAACATCGTCCAAACGACCGGATCGGCGGCCGATTCGGTGTCGGCGGGTGTGGTGTTCACGATCCCCGCAATCCTCCTGATGGGCTACGACCTCGACATCGGCCGGGTAACCATCCTCGCGATTGCCGGCGGGTTGATGGGCGTGCTGATGATGATCCCATTGCGCCGCGCGCTGATCGTCAAAGAGCACGGCAATCTGCCCTACCCCGAGGGGACGGCGTGCGCGGAAGTGTTGATCGCCGGAGAAAAGGGCGGTGTCCACGCGAAGACCGTGTTCCAGGCGTTCGGCCTGGCCTTCGTCTACAAGTTCATGATGGTGGCGCTCAAACTGTGGCAGGAGTATCCGGGCCGCGTGTTCCGCTCCTACCAGAATGCGGAAATGCGCGTGGAAGTCAGCCCGGAGCTGATGGGCGTCGGGTACATCATCGGGCCACGCATCGCGGGCTACCTCTTCGCCGGTGGCTGCCTCGCGTACATCGTGCTGATGCCGGCGATCAAGCTGTTCGGCAGCTCGATGACCGAGCCGATGTTCGGCACCACCAAGCTGATCCGGGACATGAGCGCCGGTGAGATCCGGGCCGCCTTCGTGTTCTACATCGGAGCCGGCGCGGTGGCGACCTCGGGTATCATCGCGCTGGTGCGGTCGCTGCCCACCATCCTGGGCGCCTTTCGCGCCGGCTTCGCCGACATGAAGGCCAGTCGCGTGGGCCAGGCCGTGGCGGCGCGGCTGCGGACCGAGGACGATCTCCCGATCACCCTGACCGTGTTCGGCTCGGCCGCGCTGGCCCTGGTGCTCGCGGTCCTGCCCCAGATCGGCGTGAACATCCTCGGTGGCGCGCTCATCATCCTGTTCGGCTTCTTCTTCACGACGGTGTCATCCCGCATCTGCGGTCAGATCGGCAGCTCCGCCAATCCCATTTCGGGCATGACGATCGCGTCGCTGATCGCGATTTCCTTCATTTTCTTGCTGCTCGGCTGGACGCAGATCGACGATCGCGTGCGGGCGATCTCGATCGCGTGCGTGATCGCGGTGGCCATCGCCAACGGCGGCAACACGTCCCAGGACTTGAAAACCGGCTTTCTCATTGGCGCCACCCCGCGGCGGCAGCAAATCGCCATCCTGATCGGCGCGATCGGCTCGGCACTCGCGGTCGGCTGGACGCTCACCTTCTTGAACCGCTCGTACCAATACGAGGTCCCGGAGCGGCGCCCCGGGTTTGTCGCCCCGGCCTCGGGCGCGTCCAGCGACGGCAACGTGGTCGTGCTGGACGAAACGCAATCCAATTTCCGGATCGCGGGCGGCCAGACGTTCGACACCGCGCAGTATCAGGTGGTCCGGATATATGCTGAGACCAACGGCGTGCCCGCCGGCAAGTATCTGGTCGACGCGGGGAGCCACGAGATTCGCTACGTCGTCGATCCGGGAATCGGCGGCCGCGTGCGCGAGTACGAGGGCCGCAACCTCCCGCGGCTCGACTCGCCCAAGGCCACATTGATGGCGTTCATCGCGGACGGCATTCTGTCGCACCGCCTCCCGTGGGCCCTGGTGCTGATCGGGGTGTGCCTGGCGATCGCCATCGAGCTGATGGGCGTAGAGTCGTTACCGGTGACCGTCGGCGTGTATCTCCCGATCACGACGTCGGCGGGCATGTTCGCTGGCGGCCTGATCCGTTGGCTGGTCGAGCGGCGGGTCCGCTCGGAGAAGCGCTCGCTCGCCGAAATAG
>JBOHST010000182.1:0-12489 GCA_050733375.1 Gemmatimonadales bacterium | reverse complement strand
ATGGAATCGTGCGCGCAATACGTGATCCAAGGGATCGAGTTCGATCCCGATGCGATCTACCTGCAATTTGGGGAAGACATCGCTCCCGGCGGATATGCCTGGGTCTTCCCCAAGTCCGAAGGGGTGGCCAACGTAGGACTCGGCGTCGTGGCCCTGAAGTCCGACGGTCGCAACGCGAGACAATACCTCGACTCCTGGATCGCGCGCCGCTATCCCCGGGGGGCGCGCACCGGGTACACGGTCGGCGGGGTGATCGTGCACACCACGATCAAGCAGCCCTACGGCGACGGCGTGCTGGTGGCGGGCGACGCGGCACACATGATCAATCCGCTGTCGGGCGGCGGCATCGTGAACGCGATGAAGGCCGGCCGCCTGGCTGGTCGTACCGCGGCCGCCGCCATCGGCGAGGGCGATACCAGCGCGCGCCGTCTCGCCCGTTACCACAACGACTGGATGGAGCTGTTGGGCGACGACCACCTCAAGTATTACCGGATCAAACAAGCGCTCGAGCATCTCGACGATGCGTTTTTCAACGGACTGGCCCGCACCGTGAACGCCATCCCCGAGGGGAAGCGAACGTTGGGGCGGATCTTCGCGCAGGCGCTGGTGCGGCACCCACAGATGATTCCAGTCGCCGCAAGATTCTTCGTATGAGTCGACAGTCGTCGTATGAGTCCTCAGTCGTCAGTGCTCAGTGATCAGACTGACGACTGACGACTGACCACTGACCACTGAGGATCGGTTCATGCTCAGCATCGATCTCACGGGCAAACGCGCACTGGTCGCCGGCGTCGCCGACGACGCCGGTTTCGGCTTCGCGATCGCCAAGGCCATGGCGGAGGCCGGCGCCACGGTATGCGTGGGGACCTGGCCGCCCGCCCTGAACATCTTCCAGAATCTGCTCGAGCGCGGCAAGATCGATGAGGCCCGACGCATGCCCGACGGGTCCCTCCTCACCTTCGAGCGGGTGTACCCGCTCGACGCGGCATACGATGCGTTGGCGGACGTGCCGGAAGAGATCCGGACCAACAAACGCTACAAAGAGGTCGGCGACTTTACCGTCGAGGGCCTGCGCCAGCGACTGCTCGCCGATTTCGGCGAGCAATGCCTCGACATCGTGGTGCACTCCCTCGCCAACGGCCCCGAGGTGAAGCGGCCCCTGCTCGAAACGAGCCGCGGCGGCTATTTGACGGCCGTGAGCGTCAGCGCCTACTCATTGGTCTCGCTCGTGAGCCGGCTCGCGCCCCTCATGCATCCTGGTGGGTCCGTCCTCTCGCTCACCTACATGGCCAGCGAGCGTGTCGTACCGGGCTACGGCGGGGGGATGTCCTCCGCCAAGGCGGCGTTGGAAAGCGATACCCGAACCCTCGCGTACGAAGCGGGGCGGAAGTACGCGATCCGCGTCAACACGATCTCGGCGGGACCGCTCGCGTCCCGCGCGGCGAGCGCCATCGGGAACATCGAACGCATGGTGGACTACTACGCCGCCAACGCCCCGATCCCGGAATCGCTGGCGGCGCGCGAAGTCGGTACTGTCGGCGCCTTCCTGGGGAGCCCGCTGGCGAGCGGCATCACCGGCACCACGATCTACGTCGACAAGGGCTACCACTCCATGGGGATGGCGGTGAGCGGCGTCGAGGGCCTCTGATGACCAAGGCACGGCAATTCTGGCCTCTGCTGCTCGTCCTGCTGCTGACCGACTGCGCCACGAAGCGGCTGGCCCGTGAGCGTCTCGCGCCGGCGCACGTCCCGCACCGCGTGGTCGGCAACGTCGTGCGCCTAACGCTCACGTACAACCGCGGCGCCGCGTTCGGGATCGACGCCGGTCCCCGGGGGCGGTGGGTGCTCGCCGGGCTGACACTGGGCATCCTCGCCTGGCTCGCCGCGATGTATCGGTACGCCGAGCCACGCGACCGGCGATTGGTGACGGCCCTCGCCTTGCTCGTCGGGGGAGCGGTGGGAAATCTTGTCGACCGCGTCTATTCGCCGCGCGGCGTCGTGGATTTCATCGACCTCGGCATCGGGGACGCCCGCTTCTGGACGTTCAACGTAGCGGACGTGGGGATCTCAGCCGGCGCGGTGCTCCTGGCGATCACCCTGTGGCGCCGCCGTCACGCGCCCGTCGCCCCGATAACGACCCGCTAGCGCGAGCCCCAGGCTCGTGCCGACCGAGCAGCGATTCGCCAGGTGCGCGATGAGGCGTCCCGCGACTCCTACCACCCCGCGGCGCAGTCCCACCGGCCGGTCCGACGCATCCCAGACGTAGACCGGCACGCGCGGGAGTCGCAACGTATCCGTCCCGCGATCCCAGGCGCCGGCGAAGGCCATGTCGTATCCGGCCCGGCGCGCGAGATCGGCGACCCGATCGCTGCACGCACCGAACGGGTACGCCATCGCCCGACCCGCGGCCGGACCCAGGCGTCGTACCAGCACCTCACGCGAGCAGGCCAATTCATCGGTCACCACATCCGACCCGAGCCACGTGAGGCGACGATGCGTCGCCGAGTGGGAGCCAAAGTCGAACCCCCGGGCCCGGAAGCGCTCGATCGCCGGCCAGTCGAGGTGCGCCAGCGGCCGCCACGTGTAGCGGGCGTCCCAGGTGTTCTCTTTGCCGATGAAATCGGTGACCAGAAACGTGGTCGCCGTGAACCCGAGATCCGCGAGGACGGGGTACCCGAACTCCGCGAGACTCGCATAGCCGTCGTCGAACGTCAGGAGGAAATCCTTCCCGTCCGCCGACAGGCGGGAAACGGGGAAGAGGTAGGGGGACGCGGCGCGGGCGAAATCCTCGAGCTTCAGGGTACGCCATCCCGCGCGCGCCAGGGCCTTCATTTGTCGCACGAACACCGCGTGGCTCACCCGAGTGACGCCCAACTCGAGCGGGCCACCGATCCGATGGTAGCACAGCACCGGCGGCCGGATCACGCCCCCGTGCTCCCGAATCCCGCGCTGCCCCGCTCACTGGGCGGTAACGTGTCCACCGGCACGAGACGCACCTCCTCAACCTTTTGGAACACCAGCTGGGCAATGCGGGTCCCGTGCGTCACCGTTACCGCTTCGGTGCCGAGGTTGATGAGCGCGACCATGAGCTCGCCGCGGTAGTCCGAATCGATGGTCGCGGGCGTATTGGGCAGGGTGAGACCGTGTTTCAGCGCCAGCCCCGAGCGCGGGCGCACTTGCGCTTCGTACCCTGATGGAATCGCGAGTGCCAGCCCGGTGCAGACGAGCCGTCGGGCCATCGGCTCGAGGGTGAATTCCGGCTCGGCGCTGCAGAGATCGTAACCAGCCGCGCCCGCCGTCGCGCGGGTCGGCAGCGGGAGCCCATCGTGGTGCGGCAGCCGGAGTACGTGAACCACCGGCATGCGCGCGGTCACACGAGCGTCGCGGCGTCCGTGAGAGGAAGGCCGAAGGCCTCGGCCACGCCCGGATACACGACTTTTCCCTCGACCACGTTGAGCCCCAGCGCGAGCGCCTGGTCGTCCTTGCACGCCTGCTTCCAGCCGCGCTTGGCCAGTCGCTTGGCATACGGGAAGGTTGCGTTCGTTAGGGCCAGGGTAGACGTGCGGGGGACGCCGCCCGGCATGTTGGCCACGGCATAGTGAATGATGCCATCAACGACGTAGGTCGGGTTGTCGTGCGTGGTCGGTTTGACCGTCTCGATGCAGCCACCTTGATCCACCGCTACGTCCACGATCACCGAGCCCGGCTTCATCAGCTTCAAGTCGGGGCGTTTCACGAGGTGCGGCGCCTTGGCGCCCGGCAGCAACACCGCGCCGACGACGAGGTCCGCCCGTTTGATCTGCTCGAGAATGTTGTGTCGGTTGGAGTACAGCAGATCCACGTTGGGCGGCAAGACATCGGAGAGGTACCGGAGCCGGTCGAGCGACACGTCCAGCAGCGTCACGTGGGCGCCGAGCCCCGCTGCCATCTTCGCCGCGTTTGTGCCGACGACCCCGCCACCGATCACCACGACCTCCGCCGGGAGTACGCCGGGCACACCACCCAACAAGATGCCGCTCCCGCCGAAGACTTTCTCGAGGTACTTGGCGCCTTCCTGGACTGCCATGCGACCAGCGACTTCGCTCATGGGGGTGAGCAGCGGCAGCTCGCCGGTCGACAGCTGCACCGTTTCGTACGCGATGGCGACGCAACCCGACGCGATGATCGCTTTGGTGAGCCGCTCCGAGGCGGCAAAGTGGAAATACGTGAACAGCACCTGCCCGTTTCGAATCCGCTTCCATTCGGGCTCGATCGGCTCCTTCACCTTCAGGATCATCTCCGCCGTGGCCCAGACTTCCTCCACGGAGCCGGCGATGGTCGCCCCAACTGCGCGGTAGGCCTCGTCAGTGAATCCCGAGCCCAGCCCGACCCCCTGCTCCACCAGCACCGTGTGGCCGTCGCTGACGAGCGATTCGGCCCCGGCGGGGACGAGCGCCACCCGGTTCTCGGCCGTCTTGATCTCCTTCGGAACGCCCACGATCATCGCCGCACCCCTATTGCCGGTCAGTTGGGCCCGAGCCAGACGAGCGTCTGGCGTTCGGGCGCGAAGAATTCCGCTGCGACGTCAGCCGCTCGCCCGGGCGTCAGCGCGGCGATCTCGGCCAACATCTCGTTCAGACCGCGGTACGGTTCGCCGTGCACCGCGAAGCCCGCCAAACGATACATCCGGGCCGTTGGGCTCTCCAGCATCAGGGTCAACTGCCCCTGCGTCTGCTGCTTGGCCTGCTCGAGCGCATCCGGTGTGAGGCCCTCACGGGCCAGCGCGCCGTATTCCACCCGGATCGCTTCGGCGGCCTGCGTCGCCGTCTTGGGCTGCGTGCCGACGTACACGCCGAGCACGCCGACCTTCCCATAGAAACTGACATATGCGTAGACCGCGTAGGCGAGCGCCAACTCCTCACGAATGCGCTGAAACAGTCGGCTCGACATCCCGCCGCCAAACACGTTGGACAGGACCATGAGGGCGTATTTGCGCGGGTCGGCGAACGGCACCGTGTCGGTAGCGAATACGATATGCGTCTGCGCCGTCGCTTTGGGATGGCGCACCTCGCGCCCCCGCACCGCTGCCCCGCCGGACGGCGGAGCCGGCACACGGCCGCTGCCGTTGGACGCCTCGAACCACCCTTGGGCCGCTACCAGCTCGAGCAGAGCCGAGTGCTCCACGCTCCCGGCAGCGGCGATCACGCAGTTGCCCGGAAAATACGCCTGCCCGTGGAGGTGCCGCAGATCGTCGGCTGAGAGGGTGGTGACCGTATCGCGGGTGCCGAGGATGGAGTACCCGTAGGGATGCTCGGGCCAGAGCGCCTCGGCGCTCAGATCGAAAACGAGGTCGTCCGGCGTGTCCTGGACGGTGTTGATCTCCTCGAGAATCACGTTGCGCTCGAGGTCGAGATCGTCCTCTCGCAGCGTCGGCCGCCGCACCAGATCAGTGAGCACATCCAGCGCGCGTGGCAGGTCGGCATCGAGCACCCGCGCCTGGTACGCCGTGGAGTCGCGGGAGGTGTAGGCGTCCAATGAGCCACCGCGCGCTTCCAGCTCGAGCGCGATCTCTTTCGCGCTGCGCCGCTCCGTCCCCTTGAACACCATGTGCTCGAGCAAGTGGCTCACGCCCATCTTGTGACGTGGCTCGTGCACGCTCGCCGACCGGACCCAGATGCCGGCCGCCACCGACCGAACGCTCGCCACGCGCTCCGAGAGCACAGTGACGCCGTTCGGGGCGGTGGTCTGGAAGACGTCGCGGTCGAGCCGGACGGTCTCCATTAGTTGGACCGCGCGGGCTCCGGCTTGTCGAGCAGTGCCTTGCGCGAGAGTCGCATGCGGCCGCGGTCGTCTACCTCGAGCAGCTTC
Organism: Gemmatimonadales bacterium; assembly: GCA_050733375.1. Classification (GTDB taxonomy): domain Bacteria; phylum Gemmatimonadota; class Gemmatimonadetes; order Gemmatimonadales; family GWC2-71-9; genus DASTHG01. The sequence goes on along the minus strand of JBOHST010000182.1, from coordinate 6,642 downwards.
ACCCGGACCTTGTCGCCCTTCTTGACGACGTCCTCGGTACGCTCGGTGCGGCCATGCTGCAGCTCCGAGATGTGCAGCAATCCTTCCACGCCCGGCAAAATCTCCACGAACGCGCCAAACGCCGTGGTGCTCTTGACGACCCCCTCGTAGAGCTTGCCCACCTCGGGTGTCTGGATCATGCCGGCGATGATGTCGCGCGCGCGCTCGCCACCGTCTCCCACCGACGAGATCGTCACCGTCCCCGAGTCGTCCACGTTGATCTCGGCGCCGGTCTGCTCCTGAATCGCGCGGATCGTCTTGCCCTTGGGGCCGATCAGATCGCCGATCTTGTCCGGCGGGATCTGGATCGTCATGATGCGCGGCGCGTATTTGGAGAGCTGCTCGCGCGGCGTTGCGATGACGCGCTCCATGATGTCCAGGATGTGCAAGCGGGCGCGCCGGGCCTTTTCCAGCGCTTCGCCGATGATCCGGAAGTCGAGCCCCTCGACCTTGATGTCCATTTGGATCGAGGTGACGCCCTCCCGCGTCCCGGCCACCTTGAAGTCCATGTCGCCCAGGTGATCCTCACTCCCCAGGATATCAGTGAGCACCGCCACCCGTTCGCCTTCCTTGACCAGACCCATCGCGACGCCCGCGCAAGCCGCCTTCACCGGCACGCCCGCATCGAATAGGGCGAGCGAGCCGCCGCACACCGTCGCCATGGAGGACGATCCGTTGGACTCGAGGATGTCGGAAACGATGCGGATCGTGTAGGGGAACGTTTCGTACGGAGGGAGGATCGCCTGGATAGCGCGCTCGGCGAGGGCGCCGTGGCCCACCTCTCGCCGCGAGGTCCCGCGGATCATCTTCACCTCGCCGGTCGAAAACGGCGGGAAGTTGTAGTGCAGCATGAACGACTTCGTGGTCTCCTGCAGGACGTCAATCGAGTCGATCCGCTGCTCGTCCCGTACCGTCCCGAGCGTCGCCGAGACCAGCGCCTGCGTCTGGCCGCGGGTGAACAACGACGAGCCGTGGGTGCGCGGCAGCACGCCCACTTCGCAGGCGATCGGCCGGACGGTGTCGAGGTCGCGGCCGTCCACCCGCTCCCCGCGTGACAAGACCTGCTCCCGCATCGTGCGGTATTCGATGTCCTCGAGCACGGTCCCCACGTCCTTCACGTTCTCCGGGAACTCGGTCTCGAGTTGCTCCTGAATCGTCACCCGAAGGGCGGCCAGGGCCTGCGCTCGCTCGGATTTCTCGGGCAGATTCAGCGCTTCGGCCACGCGCGAATCGGCGAGCGCCTGGACGCGGGCCGCGAGGTCCGCCGGCGGCTCGACCTTGGACCACTCCATTTTCGGCTGCCGCTTCTCGGCGATCAGCTCCGTTTCGGCCTCGAGCAGCTCGCGAATCCCCTTATGCGCCACTTCGAGCGCCTTGACGATCTCCGACTCCGTCAGCTCCAGCGTGCCGCCCTCGACCATCACGATCGAATCGCGCGCGCCGGTGACGATGATGTCGACGTCGGAGAACTCGAGTTGCTGGAAGGTCGGGTTGAGAATCAAGCCGCCTTCAACCCGGCCCACCCGCACCGCGGCGATCGGTCCGTTCCAGGGCACCTTCGACATGGCCAGCGCCGCCGAGGCCGCCGTCACCGCCAGCACGTCGGCGTCATTCTCCTGGTCGGCCGAGAGGACGTAGATGAAGACCTGGACCTCGTTCTTGAACCCCTCGGGGAACAGCGGGCGGATCGAGCGATCACACACGCGCGCCGAGAGAATCTCCTTGTCGGAGGGCCGTCCTTCCCGCTTGAGAAAGCCGCCCGGGATCTTGCCGGCGGCGGAGCTTTTCTCGCGGTATTCCACTGTGAGTGGGAAAAATGGGAGGGGAGAGACGTTGTCGGAGACGGTTACCGCGGCGAGTACCACCGTTTCGCCGTACTGTACCAGGCACGACCCCGCCGCTTGTTTGGCGAGCCGGCCGGTTTCGAGTCGCAGGGGGCGACCCGCAAAATCGCGTTCGACGTGCTTCACGTGCACACCTGTCTAGAGCACCCGATAATACGCCGAGCGCCCCGGTGCTCTTCCGGGGCGCGCTGCGCGACGCCTGCGACGACTAGTGGCGGAGACCCAGCTCGTCGATGAGCTGCCGATACTTCACGAGGTCGGTCCGCCTCAGGTACTCCAGCAGGCGGCGGCGCGTACTGACCATTTTCAGCAGCCCGCGTTGCCCGTGGTAGTCCTTGGCGTGGACCCGGAAGTGGCCGGTGAGATGGTTGATCCGCTCGGTGAGCAGCGCGACTTGAACGCGGGTCGATCCCGTGTCTCGTTCATGCTGCCCGTACTTCGTGACCGGCGTAGTCTTTGCGTCCATGCGTCGACATTCCCTAATCGATGAGAGCACAGTAAGTTAGAGGCCCAATGCAGGAATGTAAAGCCCACCACCCATGACGCTTCCGGCACCTGACCTGCTGGGTCGTGCACTCGGTCCACACCGGCTCGAGCGGCTGCTCGGCCAGGGTGGATTCGCCTGGGTGTTTCTGGGCCGCGAGGCCGATGGCTCCCCCGTCGCCGTCAAGGTATTGAAACCTCGCTATGCCGGGGATCCCCAGTTCGAAAGCCGGTTCCGCAACGAGAGCCAGACCGCGGCGAAGCTCCAGCATCCCAACATCATTCACATCCGAGACGTCGGGAAAGACGGCAGAAACGTCTACTTCGCGATGGACTACTGCCCCGATAGTCTGGGCGCGCGCATTACTCGTGACGGCCCGCTCCCCGAAGCCGACTTGGTTCGGATCGCGCGCGACGTGGTGCGCGCCCTCGGCTTTGCGCACGGTCAGGGGATCATCCACCGCGACCTCAAGCCCGACAACGTCCTCCTGCGCGAAGGTGGCAGCGCGGTCCTCTCCGATTTCGGCATTGCCCGCACGCTGTCCGGCTACACCGCCTCGACCGGGCACAACATGACGATCGGCACGCCGCAATACCTCTCACCCGAACAGGCGCAGGGCCGCAAGATGGACCACCGCGTGGATTTCTACGCGTTGGGGGTCACCCTGTACAAGGCGGCGACCGGAGAAGTTCCGTTCAACGCCGGTGATTGGTTCGAGCTGGCCCGCATGCACGTGGAGGAACCGCCGCCCAACCTCCGCAAGCGGCGGCCGGAGATTTCGAAGCGCTTGGAACGGGTGGTGGTCAAGTGCCTGGCGAAACACCCCGACGACCGCTACCAGACCGATGCCGAGCTTGCGGCCGATCTCGACGACGTGCTGGTCGGTAACCGGCCGACGCACGACCTGGGTACCGCACCCATCGCGAGTACCGAGTTCATCGCGCTCCAAAACCTGCGGCAGCCGAAGCGCCGCGGCCCACTCCTGGCCTTCGTGCTGGTCGGCGTCGTGCTGATTGTCGCGATCGCGCTGCTGATCAGGTTGATGCGCTGAAGAGACGGCGCACGGCCCGGAGCATGCGTCCCAGGAGCCCGGGCTCGCCACCCGGCGCCGTTTCAACCGCTACCCGTCCCCCGATGCCTGCCAGCGCCGCCGCTGCCGCCTGGCGCAGCTCCGCTTCGTATTCCCTGGGGAACGGCCGTTCCGCCAATCGGATGTCGAAGCCCGCACCGCCTTCGGTGCGCGCCAGTGCGACCACGCCGGGGGCGGCGCGCTCGATCACGTCCAGCACCGGGCGCAGGCCCGCGCGAACCGAGTCACCGCGGGCGCCACGCCGGTAACACGCTTCGGCCACGGCCGCGACCACCCGCTCCGGCTTGGCGCGCCCCGCCAGAAACTCGGCGAGCGCTTCCCTAGCGACGTCCAAAGACATCGTTGCTGATCGCGAACAGCATGATGGCCGCGACCACGATGAGGCCGACGTTGGTCAGCCGGGCCCGCAGCTCGACCGAGAGGGGCCTGCGGCGAATCGCCTCGGCCAGGAGAAACAACAACCCGCCTCCATCGAGCACGGGGATGGGCAGCAAATTGAGGATCGCGAGGTTGATGGACAACACGGCCATCAACGTGACGAGCGCCCCCACGCCCAACCGTGCCGCCTCGCCGGACACCTGACCGATGCGAATCGGACCGCCCAGCTCGCGCACGGACACGCGTCCCGTCACGAGACCGAACACCGCGCCGAGCACCTGGCCCGCGACCTGAACGGTGCGCCGCGAACCTTCGGCGACGGCGCCGGCCACCCCGAAGCGCTCGTGCACCACCGGCTCACGCGCGCCCACACCCAGGTACCCGCCCGTCAGGTTCTTCCCGGTGTGGGGGTCCGTCACCGAGCGACGTTCGGGCGTCAGCGCGATCGTCAGGCGGGCCCCGCCCCGTTCCACCTCGATCGACAACGGCCGACCCTCGCTCGCGCGAACGATCCGGGTGAACTGATACCAGGAGGCGATGGGAACGCCATCGACGGCCACGACCCGATCCCCCACCTGGATGCCGGCTCGCTCGGCCGCCGCACCGGGCATGACCTGATCGATCACTGGGGCATAGAACGGGTCGAGCGCCCGTACCAGCGCGGTCCGCGCTGCCTCCTCGAGGGGAACGGTCAACGTCAGCGGGACGGGCCGTCCTTCGATCTGCACGGCGATGGGCGGGGGAACCGTGAAGAGCCGCTCCAACAGTTCTTCCCAGCTGGTGACGGAGGCGTCGTTCACGGCGACGATCCGGTCACCACGCTGCAGCGTCCCCAGCTCCGCCGCACCCGCCGGCAGCTCCGCGACCCACACGCTGTCGACTTGGGTCGTCTGTGTCCGTTGGACGCCTCGCGTCCCGGCCAACGCCGCGAAGGCGATGACCGCGAACGCGGCATTCATCGTGACCCCGGCGAGCAAAATGATGGCCCGGGCCCAGACTGGCCGCCGCTCGAACACGCGCTCGGGGTCGATCCGCACGGCGGCGGCTCCCCCCTCGAGCGCTTGCGCCGCGCCCTGCTCTTCCAGCGTGGCCATGCTGACGTATCCGCCGATCGGGAGCCAGGACAGACAGTACTCCGTTTCACCGCGACGGAACGACAACGCTCGGACCGCCGGTCCGATGCCGACGGAGAACCGGAGGACCTGGACCCCGAGCGCCTTGGCGGCCAGGAAGTGTCCCAGCTCGTGGACGAAAATCAGCACGCCGATGACGACAATGAACGACGCGATCGTCAGGAACACGCGGCCTCCTGGGCAAGGCGCCGAGCCGTCGCATCGGCGGCCAGCACCGCGTCGAGCGAAGTGGCATCGTGCGCGTCGTGGCGCGCGAGCGCCCGCTCGATGATCTCCGCGATACGGCCGAATCGGATCCGGCCGTCCAGGAACAGTTGCACGGCGACCTCGTTGGCGGCGTTGAACGCGGCCGGCGCGGTCCCCCCGCTGACCCCGGCCGCGCGCCCCAGCGCATACGCCGGGAATCGCGCCAGGGAAACGGGCTCGAAGGTGAGCGCCCCGGCGGCCAGGGCGTCGAAGCGCCGCGGGCCCGCATCCGACAGGCGCCGCGGATGGGTCAGTGCGTAAAGAATCGGCAGCTCCATGTTGGGAAAGCCGAGTTGCGACAGCACCGAGCCGTCCACGAACTCGACGAAGGCGTGGACGACCGATTGCGGATGCACGACAACCTCCACCTGAGGAAGCTCGAGCCCGAAGAGGAAATGCGCCTCGATCACCTCGAGCGCCTTGTTGACGAGGGTCGCGGAATCGACAGTGATTTTCCTGCCCATCTTCCAGGTGGGGTGTTGCAACGCTTCGTCAACGGTCGCGTCGGCGATGCGACCGGGCTCCCAGCTGCGGAACGGCCCGCCCGAGGCCGTGAGGATGAGGCGCGACACCTCACCGGCCGAGCGGCCCGCCAGGCATTGCAGCACGGCGCTGTGCTCGGAGTCTACCGGGACGATCTCCCCTCCTCCTGCACTCGCCGCTCGGGTCACCAGCTCCCCCGCCATCACCAGTGTTTCTTTGTTGGCGAGCGCCACCCGTTTCCCTGATCGCAACGCGGCGAGGGTCGCTTCGAGTCCCGCGGCGCCGACGATGCCGTTCACGACGATGCGGGCCTCCGGTCGAGTCGCCGCCTCGACCAGACAACCCGTCCCGTTTCCCCGGCCGCTTCCCTGTCCCCCGTTGACCAAGCCCACATAGGCCGGCCGCCACTGGTCGGCCTGCTCCCGCAGCAGCTCGGCGTTACTGTGGGCCGTGAGGGCGACGACGTGGAACTCGTCGCGGTGCCGATCGAGCACCGCGAGGGTCGAGCGACCGATCGATCCCGTCGATCCCAGCACCGCCACGCCGATCGTCATATCAGCCCGAACAGCCGGAACAATCCCGCCCCGACCGGAATCACGAAGTAGAGGGAATCGAGACGGTCGAGCACACCGCCGTGACCGGGGATGAGGGCGGAAGAGTCCTTGACTCCTGCCTCGCGCTTCAAGAGCGACTCGGCGACGTCTCCCACCTGCCCCACCACCCCGACCGCCGCCCCCACCGCCGCCAGCTGCAGGGTGCCAAGCTGCATGCCGGCCTCGGGCAGCACCCAACGGCCCGCGGCGAGGGCTCCGAGTACGGCGGCCGCGAAGCCGCCAATCGCACCGGCCCACGTCTTATTGGGCGAGAGCACCGGCGCGAGCTTTGGACCGCCGATCAGACGACCCACGGCCATCGCGGCGGTATCGCACAGCCAGGTGAGGGCGA
>JBOHST010000181.1:0-8147 GCA_050733375.1 Gemmatimonadales bacterium | reverse complement strand
GGCGTGGACTTCGCCGCCCAGCGCGTCGGCGAGCCGTCGCGCGCCGGTCACGACCTCGTGACTGACCTTGCGCAATGTGCCGTCACGTTGCTCCAGCACCGCGAGGACGTGGCTCACAGGACCTTGGCTTCCTGGCGGAGCAGGTTCAGGAGGTCCGGCACCGCCGCCGCCCCCTCACCTACGATGCGGCCTTCCTTGCGTTCGGGCGGCGGGGTCATCGCGAGTACTTCGATCCCCGTGGCGCCGAGTGTCGTGGGTTTCACGTCGAGCGGTTTCTTTTTGGCCGCCATGATTCCCTTGAGCGCGGGGTAGCGCGGCTGGTTGAGCCCCTTGTCGACGGTGAGCACGGCGGGGAGCGGGAACTCGACCTCCTCCATCCCGCCTTCGACTTCGCGCTCCGCCGTGCCTTTGCCGTCGCCCAGGTCCAGGTGCGCCACACAGGTGACGCACGGCAGCCCCAGGAGCTCCGCCGTCATCGGGCCGACCTGATGGTTGTAGTCGTCGATCGCCATCTTGCCAAAGAGAATGAGATCGAAGCCCCCGTCCTTCAGCACGGCGGCAAGCGCCCGGGCCACCGCCAGGCCGTCCGCCGGAACTGCGGCCGTCTCGAGCAGCACCCCCCGGTCGGCACCCATCGCAAGAGCGGTGCGGAGAGTCTCTTGCGCACTCTGGGCGCCGCAGGCGATCACGACCACCTCACCGCTGCCGCTTTTTTCCTTGCGCTGCAGGGCCTCTTCGACGGCGAATTCGTCGTAGGGATTGAGGATGAACTTGACGCCGGCCTCGTCGAGCGACTTGCCGTCGGCGGCAATCTTGACGCGCGTTTCGGAGTCCGCGACGCGCTTGATGCAGACGGCGATCTTCATGCAGGTGTCGGGTGCCGGGTGTCAGGTGTTAGGTGTCAGGGACCGAAAAGGTAACGCAGACCCCGGACACCTGACACCTAGCGGTTGTCGCCTCCCGACGCGATCGCCACGCCCCACGGACTCTTCCCGACGGGGACCGTGGCGATCACCCGGAGGGTCCCCGCGTCCACCACCGAGACGTCGTTCGATGGGCCGTTGGCGGCGTAGAGCTTCTTCCCATCGGGTGTGAGCGCGATCCCCCACGGCCGCGTGCCCACCTTGACCGAGCCCACGATCGTATTGGTCGCGGCGTCGATCACCTCGACGGTGCCACCCCGACCGGCGGCGACGTACACCCGCTTGCCATCGGGCGAGACCCGGACGCCCATCGGCCGCGCCCCCTCCGGCAGCGAGATGACCGTGACCGCCCGGTGCTCCGGGAGGTCGATCACGGAGACCGTGCCGTCTACCTCCGCGGACACGTAGAGGCGGCTCCCGTCGGGTGAGAAGGCGAGATCGCGCGGCCGCCGGCCCACCGTGATACGAGCGAGCTCCTTGCCGGTTCCCGCGTCGAGCGCCGTGACCACGTGGTCCGTCTCCGCGGTGACGTACACCGACCGGCCGTCCGGGCTGACCGCCACGCCCTCCGGCTCCGTTCCCACCGGCACCGTGGCGACGAGCTGCCCGCTCGTGAGATCCAGGATGGACGCGACGCCCACGTCTTCGTTGGAAACGTAGAGGCGTGTGCCATCGGGGCTCAGGTCGAACTGCTCCGGATCGGAGCCGCCGGGCAGGGTCCGGATCACCGTACGGGTGGCGACGTCGATCTGGGCAATGCCGTCTTTGCTCTTGTCCACCGGAAGCTTGGCGCACTCCTCGTCCGGCATCGTCGGCGGGCACCGCGGCGAGCCGGACAAGGCGACGTACACGAACCGTCCGTCCGGGCTCACCCGCACCCCGCGAGCGCGAGCGCCCAGTGGGATCGTCGCGACGACGGAATCATTGGCCGTCGCGATCACTGTCAGATCGAACGAGACCTCGTTCGTGACGTACGCGAGCGGCCCGGCGGCCGCGGCAGTCCGGGGCGCGTCGCCGCGAGCGCAGGCCGCCGCGACGGCCAGCACGGACCAGTGCACGGCGCCGAACCGACGGCCGGTCATCGTCCCGGCCCGAACCCGCGCCGCACGATCAGCCTGAGCGAGCGGGCCTGGAGCGGTGTAAGGAATCGCTCCAGCTCTCCCGTCTGGCGATTCTGGTTGAAGGTTCCGAACACGGCCTTTCGTGCATCGAAGACGTTCGACATCACCACGGAGACCCCCATTGCTCGCGCTCCCATCCGAGCCGCAGATCGGCGGTGAAGTATCCGTCCAGCGCTTGCGTCTCGTTCGCCTCGTCGCCTCGCAGCCACTGCCTTCCCGTGTAACGCCCGTCGACGCCGTCGAGGTGGGCCTGCGCCGAGAGCTCGACGCCCTCACGCCGCGTGTTGCCGATACTGGCGAAATACCCGGCGAGGGGTGCGGAGTCGGAGTTGATGAACGAGATGTCGTCCCGCACGTCGGTCCGGTACACCGCCCCATCGAGGAGGATCCGGCCCCGGCTAGTTGAAGGCGCTCAGCCCCGTAATTTCCTGCCCCAGGATCAGCGTATGAATGTCGTGCGTCCCCTCGTAGGTGTACACCGACTCGAGGTTCGCCAGGTGCCGCATCGCCTGATACTCGGCGAGAATCCCGTTGGCGCCGAGCAGGCGCCGGGTCTCGCGGGCCACGTCGGTCGCCATGCTGACGTTGTTCCGCTTGGCAAGCGACACCTGTTGCGGGGTCATGGTGCCGGCGTCCTTCAGCCGGCCGAGCTGCAGGCAGAGCAGCTGCGCCTTGGTGATTTCGGTGAGCATGTCGGCGAGCCGCAGCTGTTGCAGCTGGAAGGCGCCGATCGGCTTGCCGAACATCACGCGATTGCGCCCGTAGCTCACCGCTTCATCGTAGCACGCCATCGCGGCGCCGACCGCCCCCCAGGCGATGCCGTACCGAGCTTGCGTGAGGCACATCAGGGGTGATTTGAGGCCACCGGACTTCGGCAGCACCGCGTCCTTGGGCACGTGCACGTCCTGCAACACCAGCTCCGAGGTGTCGCTGGCGCGCAGCGAGAGCTTGCCCTTCTGGTCTTTGGCGGAGAACCCCTTCGTGTCGGCGGGCACGATGAAGCCGCGAATCGAGTTCTCGTCGTCGAGCTTGCCGGTCTTGGCCCAGATGATGGCGGCCTGCGCCGTGGATCCGTTGGTGATCCACATCTTCGCGCCATTGATGACCCAGCCGTCGGTCGTTTCCACGGCGACAGTGATCATTCCGCCAGGATTCGAGCCGTAGTCCGGCTCGGTGAGCCCGAAGCAGCCGATCACTTTCCCGCTCGCCATCTGCGGCAGCCATTGTTTCTTTTGCTCGTCGGAGCCGAAGGCGTAGATCGGGTACATCACGAGCCCGCCCTGCACCGAGGCAAACGAGCGCACCCCCGAGTCACCCCGCTCGAGCTCCTGCATGATCAACCCGTAGGCGACGTTGTCGAGCCCGGCGCAGCCGTATTCCTCCGGGAGGTTCGCCCCGAACAGGCCGAGCTCGGCCATGCCGGGAACCAGCTGCTTGGGGAATCGCCCCTCGACGTAGCACTCGCCGATGATCGGCAGGAGGTTGTCGTCAACCCAGGCGCGCACCGTGTCGCGCACCGCGCGCTCCTCTTCGGACAACAGCCCGTCGAGGTTGTAGAAATCGACGCCGTGGAACTTGGGAGCCATAGAGCTTCTCAGTTCTCAGAAGTCAGTTGTCAGTTGTCAGTCGTAAGCGAAGGTAAGCTAACCTGACGACTGGCTACTGACGACTGAAGACTGACGACTTAGACTGGCACTGGACTCGCCTGGCGTTCCCGCGCGAACGCGAACGTGTCGGAAGACCGGAACCGCCCCGCCTCCGCCTCCCAGCGGAAGAACGTCACCTGCACCGCGGACGGCTCGATGGTGACGAAGTTGAAGCAGGACGGTCGGCCGCCGCGGGTGCGGACGGAGAGGGTCCCGGTGGTGGACACGATGACCCGGCCGGCCAGGACGTCCGCCCCTTCCTGATGATCGTGCCCGCACAGCACCACGTCGGCCCCTGAGGCGAGGATGCGCTGCTGGGCCGTGCGCCACCGGGCCAGTCCCATGCGCTGCGAGATGTCGCCGCGCAGCACGTTGTGGTGCGCCACGAGCACTCGCGCGGCGTCGGCGGGCGCGGCCTGGAAGATTCGCGTGGCCCGCTCGATCTCGCGCCGGGGCAGATGCCCCTTCACCGTGAAGTCGTTGACGTGCGTGACCGAGGCCCAGCTCAGCCCATGCGCGGTCAGCACGCCGGCGACCACGGCCCCGGGGAGCTCGAGCGTCGGCGTGAGCTCGTCGCCGAAATAACCGCGGTACTTCCGGTAGATCGCGGCTTTGTCGAACGGCACGAACGGGCGCCACCACCACTGCACGTCATGGTTGCCGGGCAACAGGTACACCGGCGCCGTCTCGCGCGCGCGATTGACGAACGCCCGGGCACGCTGGAACTCCCCGTGTCGCGCGCGCTGGCCGACGTCGCCCGCGATGACCACCGCGTCGGGCCGCAAATCGGGAATGATCTGCTCCAGCGCCTCGATCTGCCGGATGTCGGCGAGGCCGCCGAAATGCAGGTCGGCGAGGTGGAGCAGCTGGGTCGTCACGACTCGATTTGCACGGTGTACGTGAGCACGGTTTCCCCCCCCGCGGGAACCGCGAGGCGGAACCGGGTTTCGGTGGACGACAGCTGCTCCGCCGGGACGCTGCTTTCCACGACCTTCCAAGCGCCGAAACGGCTCTCGCGCACGTCGACAGTGAGGGCGACGGTCTTGGCGTTGGTCACCGTCACCCGATACGACGCGGTAGCGCGTTGGCGCGGCGCGAGGCCGCGCCGCGGCGGTGGGATCTGCTCCTGGCTGTATTCGGTCTGCACCCGTTCCGCCGTCACGTCGAACGCATCGCCCGACTGCACCCGCACGTCTTTGCCCGCGGGGGTGTGACCGATCGTCGCCTCGCCCACGAGCTGCACCCGCCCCGCGGAGTCCGCCTGATACAGCTGCATCGTGCCGCCCGGCAGCGGCCGGTCGCCGAACGGCGAGCCGCGGCCGCGCTTGAAGGTGTACCACACCTGCACCGGGACCTGGTTCGCATTGTCCGGTTCTTGCCCCAGCCAACCTCGCCACGGCAGCACGCCGGGAACGACGAACTCCTGCGTCACCCCAGTGGTTGCGCGGGGGAAGAGGGCCGTAGTGACCGGAACCCCAGGCTCGAGCGACAGTTTCGCCGGTAACGAGTACACATGAGTCTCACCGACCGCCTGTTCCTGCGGCATCTGCGCTTGCTCCATGACGGCGCGCACCGCCATCGCCGCCGGCGCGAACCCTTCGGCTCGATCGGTCCGCGTGCGATTGATCCTACCGGCCACGACCTGGATTTCGGCCGAATCGGTCCGCAACGCCTGCGACGTCACCGTCGCGGCGCCGCCGATCTGCGCCGCGGTGCCGCCCGCGCCGATCGCCGCCTGGTAGGTCGCCTCCCAGGTGACTCCCTGGGTCACGTAAGCAAGTTGGGTGTTGGCTCGCCCGCGCGCCGCGTCGAGTGTCAGCGACGCTTCGGTCGTCGTGCGAACCAGCTCGGGCGGAAACAGCGGCTCGCCTGCCGGCGACAGGAGCAGCCGGCCGTCCGTCAGCCGATACTGCGGCGGGTCGACCCGCACCACGGTCGCCCGCACCGTGTCTCCCTTGCCGCGCACGAACGCGAGCGTCTGCCCGATGGCGCGAGCCAACGCGTCGTTCTGCCCGCTGGCGTGCCGCACTGTGGCGCTCGTCACCGTCACCGCCGAGTCGGGTGAGAACAACGTCGCTGGATCGAGCCCGTCGATCTGCAACGTGAGCTGGTTGCGTCCTTTTTGCAGCGCCTGCGGCAGGGTTTTCCGCACGACGACTCGCCCGTCGCTGTAGATGGATAAGGATGTCTGACCAACTGCAGGGGCTGAGAGCGCGGCACATGGGCCGAACAGTACCAGCAACGCTGACGACTGATGACTGAGAACTGAGAGCTTCAGTTTCATTTGAGCCACTCCAGAGCGACGCGTCGCGCAATAAGAGAGGTCAGGACGTACCAGACGAGCACACTCACGAGCCCGACCAGCCGGGCGGTCCGCTGCGGCGGGAGGGTCATCGTCATATAGACCGCCAACGGCAGCGTGGTTCCCATCGCCACCCAGCGGGCGATGCGCGCCGCGCGCCGCACCACGCCGCGCCAGCAGTCGGCGCAGATTCCCCCCACCGCCAGTCCGGGGACCATCTCACCGCACTTGGCGCAGGCGTGGCTAGGCCCGACGGGCAACGGCCCGCGCAAACTCGGCGGTCGAAGCACTGCCCCCAATGTCCCGCGTGCGCACCTGGTCCTGCACGATCACGGTCTCGATCGCGCGGCGCAGCCGGCCCGCCGCCTCCAGCTCCTCGAGGTGATCGAGCATCATCGCCGCCGCCAGCAACAGGGCGGTCGGGTTCGCGACCCCCTGCCCGGCGATGTCCGGCGCCGAGCCGTGCACGGCTTCAAAGATCGCGGCCTTGGTCCCGATGTTCGCCCCGGGCGCGAGACCGAGTCCACCGACCAGCCCCGCCGCCTCGTCCGAGAGGATGTCGCCGAACAGGTTCGTCGTCACGATCACGTCGAACTGCTGCGGGTTGATCACCAGCTGCATCGCCGTATTGTCCACGATCTTCTCATCGAAGGCAATCACGCCCTCGTACTCCTTCGCCACCCGGCGTCCCGTCTCGAGAAACAATCCGGAGGTGGCCTTGAGGATGTTCGCCTTGTGGACGAGGGTGACCAGCCGGCGCCCGTGCTGCTTGGCGTACCCGAAGGCGTAGCGGCAGATCCGCAGGCAGCCGTCCCGCGTCATCACGGACATCGCCTGCGCCACCGCCTTCGGATCGTCGCCCACCCGGAAGGTGTGGTCCAGGCCGACGTACAACCCCTCGGTGTTCTCCCGCACGATGACGAGGTCCACACCCTCATACCGGCCGCCCGGGACGATCGTCTTCGTGGGCCGGACGTTCGCGTACAGGTCGAACTCCATCCGCAGCGCCACATTCACGGAGCGGTACCCACCACCCACCGGGGTCGTGAGCGGGCCCTTGAACGCCAGCCGGGTGCGACGGATCGAGTCGAGTGTGGCGTTGGGCAGCGGGGTGCCTGCCTTCTCGACCGCGCTCATTCCGCCGTACTGCTCGTCCCAATCGAACCGGACGCCGAGGGCGTCGAGCACCTGGAGCGTTGCCTGCGTGATCTCGGGGCCGATGCCATCGCCCGCGATGAGCGTGGCCTCGCGCGTCACGGCAGGCCCGGCGTCAGCGCCTTCACCGCCCGCGTCAGGGCGGTCCAGGGGTCGTTCCCTTCCCCGCGCGCGACCGTCCGCCACCCGACACGGCCGAGCCGCGCATCGACCAGCACGATGCTCAACTCCGCCCGCGCCACGGTCGCGGCGGACCGCGGCCCCGTACCCAGGGTGTCCGGCGCGGCGCGCAGGTACACGAGGGCCGCCGGGACGAGAGCGTAGCGCGCGCCCGCCAGCGCCACCAGCGTGCGCAACTCGCTGCGCAGCGGATCGGGGATGTCCACGAGCCGTTCGTTCCGCAGCAGCGCAGTCGCCATCTGGTCCGGATTCGACCCGAAGGTGGGCGAGCGCCGCGCCTGGCGCCGCACCTCGTCGGGGAGCACCCAGGTCACCTCTGGAGCCCGCACCGTGAGCAATGCCCCGAGCACGCTGTCCGCCGCGGCAATCGTCGCCTTGCGATCGGCCAGCACCTGCTCCCAGCGGAGCGAGTCCTCTGCGACGACCAGCGTAAACGGCAGGATTGGCACCCGGTTGCTCGCGAGCCCGGCGGTCGGCAGCGGCGCTGTGGGTGCCGGGACCAGCTCCTGCTGAGGCGCCGACTTCCCGCCGCAGCCGGCTATCAGGACCGCCGCCGCTACGGCCCACCCCCATGGCACTAAGCTTCTGTTTTTCAATGCATTAGTCACGCAAGGGAATATCGAACGGCGCCGCGGCGAATTCAAGAACCGAGCGTGAGTCCACCGTCCACCAGGATCGTCTGTCCGGTGATGTGACGGGCCGCTTCGCTGCACAGGAAGGCGACGACCCGCGCCACGTCCTCGGGCTCGGCGACGCGCCCCAGCACGGACTCGTGCTCGGCGCGCTCGAGGATCTCCCGCGGCAGCTTGGCGAGCAGCTC
>JBOHST010000180.1:0-7855 GCA_050733375.1 Gemmatimonadales bacterium | reverse complement strand
TGGTACGAGTTGGATCCGTCTCGACGTGGGCCACGCCGCGCGTCCGATCGAGATGGACCTGCCTGACCCCTGGGCTCGCTGCGAGCAGCCGTTCAATACCTGCCAGCTCGCTCGCGTCGTGGCAGTTCGCGAGGCTGATTTCGAGCGTCGCGCCGGCGGCGTGCGCGTGGTCATGGTCGTGAGCGCCCATCGCGTCAGCCTCCCGGCGTCTTCCGGCGCCCCGACGTATGAAGGTGGACCACAAGCCACCGCTCCCCACGCCGCTCGAGGATGGCCGTTCCGCGCCGCATCTCGGCCAATTCGGGCTTCAAGTGGTTGTCCCGGTAATCCGTCCAGCTGCGGTCGACCCCTGAGCCTTCGATGATCTCGACCCACGGGTCCGGCGCGAACAGCGTGTCGAGACCCGCAATGTCGCTCACCTGGGACAACGACGCGACGGCTTCAACCAGCCCCCGAACGGCGACGTCCTCGGTCGCCTGCGCCCGAAGAGCCGGCGCGACCATGCTGCACCAGACGAGGACCGTGACCATCGGCCATCTCCACATCATCGCTTCCCTCCTGCGTCAGAAGTGGATTGCATTGTGGGAGACCGCCGGAGTAGCATGGCGCCCCCTGCGAGCGCCAGCGCGATTACGGCCAGTGCCCCACCAGTCACCCAGAGGCTCCGGGCGCGCGCGAGGGCGGCTCGGCGCTCGGCGCGTGCCCTGCGTGCGCGTCCGATGTGGCCGTCGGGACAGCCTCCGTTATGATCTCGACGTCGAGGCCCGCGACCTCGTCCCCGTCCGTTGCCCGGGCGACGAGCCGGTAATCCCCGAGCGCCAGGTCCGCCGGAACGTGCAGCGATGCGGTGAACGTCCCGGCGGAATCAGCTGTGCCAGTTCCCAGTGCCACGCGGCCCGCCAGGCCTTCCATCGTGAGGGCGAGCCCCGCGCGTGGCCCGAACTTCTCTCCGGCAATGCGGACTTCCGTGCCGGGCACGAGGCGGCGGTCGACGAGCTTGAGGATGCCCTTCTCGTGCGCCGCGGCCAGCACGACGGCCACGGCCGCAATCCGTGTCAGGGGAGTCATTTTACATCTCCATGCCGAGGTGGGATTGACCTGGCGCGAGCGCCGCGTAGGCGATAGCGAGCACCAGGAGAATGAAGACACCACGCCCGCGACCCGGGTCGCCGTCGCGCGCCTCCCGTCGCGACGATCGGTCACACGTGCACGTTTCGGAGGTAGGCCACGAGCGGCGTCTCCGTGATGAGGTAGCGCACCGACCCGTGGGCAACGAGCGGCGCCGGGTTGTAGAACTGCGTGAGCACGATCCCGGTCACGGCGAGGAGCGTGAGGGCGACGAGCGTCAACGCGCCGAGCATGAAGTCCAGGCGGTTGGCGCGGGCAGGAATCGGGTAGTCAAGCGCGCGCAGGGCCAGCCGCTCCCGCGCCCACGGCGAGCCATCTCGGCCGGGCTAGCCACGTGCCCGTCGCGCCACTCATGGCCGACGATCCTCGGGTATCCGCATGCCGTCGTGCCCGGACGTTCCTGTCCGCAGCAAGCCGAGGACCGGGCCGCCCATCGCCTCGATCCCGCCCATGTGGTGTCCCATCATCAGCCATTCGTCACGGGTCATCACGTTGCGGGTCGAGTCCCGAAACTCCGCGAGCACCCCATAGATGACGTCCCGTTTCTTCTCTCGAGGCACCGCGTCCGCGGCCAGGATGTCCGAGATGATGTCGTGCATCATGTGGAGATTGTCGAAGATCGCGGCGGCCCGCGGATGCCGCGCGGTGAACGTCGGCGCCACGGTGGCCGCCATCGGCATGACCCGGGGCATCGTCGCGGGGGGGTCTTGGAGCATCGTCCAGAACCGCGCGACTGCTGCCTGCACGCCGGCCTTTTTCTCGTCCGGCGTGCGGCCCGCGATGAAGGGTTCGTAGAGGCCGACCTGGAGCCAGTGATACGCCCAGATCAGGCCGTTGAATTTGGGGAAGCGGCGGCGGAACACCTGGCTGTAGTACTGTTCATCCATCAGCGCCATGGACTTGGGCACCGGCACGAAGGCCATGTCCGGGCGGCTCAGGTAGTAGTCCGTAAGTTGCTCGACCAGCGAGTCTTTCCGCGCCTCCGGGATCCCCTCGTCCGCATACACGTCGTAGAGCTGGCGATGCAGGACGTGCGCCCAGTCGAACATCAGCTTCGCCCGCCAGGCGAGCTTGGCGTAGCTTGGCTCGATTACCTCCTCGGCCACGGCGAACCGCGGCGGTCGCACGAGCAGGTCCGTCGTCAGATAGCGGTACTGCTTCTCGAGCTCCCGGGCCGCCGTAGCCGAGTCCCGCCGCGTGTGCAGGGTCTCGTACAGGACGGCATGCCCGTAGTCGAAGGCGTTGAAGAGCCGGGCCGCCTCGGGGTAGTTGCTCAGGAATTTCCAGTTGAACGCGCCCGGATAGTAGAACTGCTCGTCGCGGCGGTCCTGGCCGGCGGCGGCGTCTCCAACCAGCGCCGTCAGCGCCACGGCGAGCGTGAGGATGCGCAAGTAGAGCTTCATACGTCTTCCTTTCCTCCCGCTCAGCGCCCACCGGGCATGAGCCCGACGAGCGCGAACGCATTCGAGATCCCCACCGTGAAGGCGAAGTCGGGTCCCACGGCGCTGCGTAAGCGCCGGGCGATACCGATGTCGAGCACCGTGGTCGTCCGCAACTGCCAGCGGAGGCCAAGCGACACGTTGACCTCGACCGGGGCGCCGTCGGTGAGCTTGCGGGCGTAGGCTTCCCCCACGAGCAGCACGCTCTGTCGGAACAGCGTGCGGTCCACGGCCGCCCCGTACCACCAGCGGTCGAGCGCCTCGACCGCCGCGGGCGTCCCGTCCGAGCCGAGCCGGACGGCGGCGTTCACGTGAATGCGGTTGCGGCCCCAGGAGCGGGTGGCAATTGCCTTCAGCGCAACCTGCGTCTCGCTCCCAGCGAGCCCACCGACCGGGAACGTGACGTCCGCTCGGAGGGACAGAGCGGGCAGGAGCCGGCTTTCGGTGTTGAAGTTGTACAGCCCGAAGACGCGCAGCCCCGACAGCCCGGTCTCCGTCGTCCCGGCCTCGCGCAGCACCCCGACCGGGGCCTTGAGGCCGAGTTGGCCGTTGCGAATCACGCCATACTCGAGCTCGAGCACGGACGCGTGGAGCGTCGCACCGCTCCGCCCGCGCTCGACGCTGTAGGGAATCAGGAACTCGAACGCGAAGCGCTCGGCCGGATACGCGTCTTCGACGCGCGTGGGCCGGTCGTCGTCCAGGTTCCGGTAGTCGATCTGGGCGTGCGCGGCGGAGGTCGCCAGCGCGATCAGCGCCGCGCCCGCCAAGACGCCAAGGGAAGTTCGCATGTCCACATCTCCTCAAACCAAAGTCGCGAGCGCGCGCCACTCGCGCGGCGCGGACGCACTACACCCGGGATGGCCGACTCAGGCTTGAGGAGGCGGAGAGAGCGGTGGAGCGAGGAACGACCGGTGGACGTGTTCCCTCGACCGTAGGGCGCGCCGAGCGGGAGGCCCAGCCGCCAGAGTCGCTCCCGACTCATCGGGAGCCGCCGAGCCGGCGGAAGGACACGCACCACCAGTCGCACAACCGAGGCCGGGGTCGTCCGAGTGGCATGCGCTGGCGGAGCTGTGCCCGGCGACGAGCAGCGCCGCGTGGGGCACTCCAAAAGTGCTCACCACCGAATGATCGCTATGCATGGGACAAGGGGTCGCCGCCTGGGCTAGAAGACTCGCGCACATCGGGAGACCGCTGCCCGCCGCGGTGACGGCGAGCGCGATTGCCCCCGCCATGGTGCGGGACGTCAGGCTCCTGAAGCGGCTGCGAGGCCGAACGCCTGTGGCTAACGAAGTTGAAAGGTGATCGTGGCCCATTCCGATTCGTAATTGTGGCTGGGAGCGGTCACTTGACCGATGTGGATGTAGGTGAGGTACCAGACACCGGTGCCGGTGGGCCGGAGCGTGATAATGCCGTCGGGAGCCGTCCGCAGCTCGCGGCGCGGGAGCCGGGCGCCGGACGCCGTGCGTCCGCCGCTAATCACGGTGAGGTCGGGAACCGGCGCTCCGTTCGCCGCGGCGCGGAACCGCAGCGTGCCGCCGCGCTTCCACTCGTACGGGTTGTCGAGCGGCACCAGCTCGGCCGGATAGCCCAGCGCGGTCCCGAAAGACCCCGAGCGGGCATCGCCGACCTGCACGATCGCCTTCACGTGTTTGGCGTACTGCTCGCGTACCGAGTCGGACGCCGTCCCGGCCTGCTGGCGGGCTGCGATGACGTGCCCGAGGCCTTCCTCGGTGAGGTACTCGTGAAACTGCGCACCCGCCATCGCGATGATATTGGGCCGCGTGGACACGCCGATCACGTACGTGCCGGCGGCGCCGGTCCGGAGGGCGAAGAACGTGCTGTCGTTCCGCGCCGAAACCACGGTGGTGTCGAATGTGGCGCGGCCGGCGGGGCCCAGCACGGCGATGTCGGCGATGCGGGGCCGAGCGATGGAATTCTCGCTCTTGCTGAACGTGCCGTTGAGCAGCGGCACGGTCACGGCGGCGTCTGGTTCGAGGAAATAGCTCTCGAGTTTGAGGAACATGTCGTGGGCAAACAGCGCGGATGCGAGGGCGGCGACGAGGATGAGGGCCAGAACGACACGGCGAGCGGTCATGGCAGCATCGGGATGAGGATCGCCAGAATCTACCATTCTCCCTCGCGCAACGCGCCCCCCACCGTCTGAGGATAGGAATTGTTCATGCCGCGAGGCCTCGACCATTGCAGCACGATCGCGACTTTCACGAGCCCTCCTTTACGAGCAAGCGCAGGTCGGCCCGGAGTCTCTTCAACGCCTCAGTCTCCGTGGCCTGGTACGTGCCGCGGACTCGACCCTGTCGATCAACGAGCGCGATCCCGGGTGAATGCATCACTTGGTAGCCGGCAACCGTGTCCGTCGGACCGGCGGGTGTGAGGCGCGCCGTCAGATGGAACCCTTCCTTGATCATCCGAAGCACTCGATCCGGCGGGCTCCCCGTGAGAAAGGCCCACTCCAGCGCAGGAGTGCCGCCGTATCTCGCGGCGTAGGCGTGCAGGATCTCCGGGGTATCCCGGGCCGGATCGACCGAAAACGACACGAGCCGGACCTTCCGGCCGAGCAGGCTCTGCGCCCGGAGCGAATCCCGCAGTCGACCCATTTCCTGGGTGATGCGCGGGCAGAAATCCAAGCTCACTCCTCCCCTCACCCGCCGCGCTCCGCGTCGAGTTGACGCGGTGAGCACTTCACAGAGCCGTACGAGCAGAACACGCAGCAGTCGCCGGGCTTGGGTCGCAGCAACGCGTGGCAGCCCGGACACTCGTAGAAATGGACGCAAGTATTGGTCGGCATTTCCTCGAGCTGTCTGTTTCCGCAGAGCGGGCAGGTGATGGTCGCCCGGGGGATCACATTACCGCTCATCGAGCAGCCGCCGGATCAGCGTTTCATTGACCGGCGCGTCCCACTCCGCCGCGCCGATCACTTTCTTCACGATCATACCCTGACGATCGATCACGAAGCTCTCCGGCACGCCCGTCGTCTGGTAGATCCGCTGGATGTCGCCAGGCTGGTTATGCAGGATGTCGAACGTAAGGCTCAGCTCTCTCACGAACGCATTGACCACCGTCGAGTCGTCTTGGTCGATGCTCACCGCCACCACACGGAAGTCGGTGCTCCGGAACTTCCGCCAGAGCAGCTCCATTGAGGGCATCTCGACGCGGCACGGGTGGCACCAGGTGGCCCAGACGTTCAGGAGGATCACCTGACCGCGATAATCGACAAGGGAGGTAGGCTGCCCTCCGGGGAGGCGGACCGCCGTGAAGCGGGGCGCACGGTCACCAACGCCGAGGGGGTGAAGCTGGGGGCGGAGCGCCGTGACCAGCACCAAGGCGAAGACCAACACCGCGGCGATGCCGGCGACGACGGCCCACTGCCCCCGGTTGGTCATACGTAGCGCAGCTCCGCGGGAGAGCGCCATGGTCAGGACCCCGTCGGGTGTGGGGCGAAACTCACATCGATCTGGGCCCATGCAAATATCGCAGCGGGACCCGTGCTCGCTCTCGAAGCACTCGAGCAGTGCGCGGTGCCGGGTCGCCAATAGCGATGAGCCAAGGCCCGTAAGAATTCTTCTTGGCGATGATCTTCATGAGCACTCCCCGAAAAGTGTGGCACGCGAACCGCCGCGGCCGGTGGGACGACGCCCGGTGATGTGATCGATTGCCTGTCGGCGTGCTACGCTTGCGGGGGTTTCATGTTTTCACTCCCGCATTCGAGCGAGCCGCAATGCATTGACCGTGACCGCGAGTGAGCCGCCCATGTCGCCCACCAGGACGGCGATCGCGAGACTCGCGACTCCGAGGACCGCACCCACGGCGAGGATGAGCTTCAATCCGAGCGCGAGTGCGATATTGAAGCGGATCGTCCGTCGGGCGCGGCGCGCCAGGCGCACGGCATACGGCAGCTTGGTCAGATCGTCGGCCATCAAGGCGACGTCGGCCGTTTCGATCGTCGCGGGGGATCCGGCCGCGCCCATCGCCAGCCCGACCGTGGCCTCGGCGAGCGCCGGCGCGTCGTTGACCCCATCTCCGAGCATCGCCACGCTGCCGTGCAGCTCGCGCAACGCGCGCACGGCATGGACCTTGTCCTCGGGGAGCAGTCGGGCGCGCACCTCGTCCACCCCGATCCGGCGACCGACCACCTCCGCCGTCTCGGCCCCATCCCCTGTCAACATCACTACCGGGCGGACTCCGAGCGCGTGCAGCTGGGCCACGACGGCCTGAGACTCCGGTCTCACCTCGTCCTGGATGGTGAAGACCCCTTCCAGGCCGTCGCCCGTGCGCACGTAGGTGAGCATCGTCCCGGGCTCCTGCTCCTTCCATCGCGCGGCGGAGTCGGGCCCGACGAACCTCTCTGTTCCGACGAGGATCTCCTGGCCATCCACCTTTGCCCGAACGCCGCGGCCCGGTACGGCCGTGAACTCGTCGACCGGAAACCCGGAGGGGATGCCGCGCTCTTCGACGAACCGGACGATCGCCTGGGCGATGGGATGCTCCGAGCGCGCTTCCACGGCCGCCACCCGCTGGAGGAGCACGGCGTCGGCGGCGCCGTCGGCCATGTGGAACCCGGTCACGCGCAGGGTGCCCCTGGTCAACGTGCCCGTCTTATCAACCGCGAGCGTTCGGACGCCGCCGAGCGCCTCAAGGTGCTCACCTCCCTTGATCAACACCCCGTGCCGCGCCGCGCTCGTGAGTGCGCTGACCACGGTCACCGGCGTCGCGATCACGAGCGCGCAGGGGCACGCGATCACGAGGAGGGTGAGCCCGCGGACGAACCACTCCAGCCCGCTGGCCCCGAGCACCACTGGAGGGACCAGCATGACGAGGACCGCCCCACCCGTGACGATCGGCGTGTACACGCGGGCGAACCGCTGAACGAATCGCTCGATCGGGGCGCGGCGCGCCTCGCCTTCACGCACCAGCTGGACGATGCGCGCCAGCGTGCTGTGCGCCGCGTCGGCCGTGACTTCGACGTCCAGGGCGCCATCGGCGTTGAGCGTGGCGGCGAAGACCTGATCGCCGACTTCCTTGCGGCGCGGCAGGGACTCGCCGGTGATCGTCGCCTCGTTGACGGCGGAGCTGCCGGCGACGACGCGGCCATCGGCCGGGATCTTGTCACCGGGTCGGATGCGCACTCGATCGCCTACCCGCAGCTGCCCCACGGGGACCGACTCGATCGAGTGATCGGGCCGCAGCCGGTCCGCTCGCTCAGGGGCGAGCTCGACGAGTCGAGCGATGGACCGGCGGCCCCGGTCCACGGCGAACCGCTCGAGCAGCTC
>JBOHST010000179.1:0-13114 GCA_050733375.1 Gemmatimonadales bacterium | reverse complement strand
GGTCGGGCCCAAGAACTGAACGATCACGCATTGATGTCTAGGCGCGGGTGCCCCCGGTGCCGCTCCCAGTTGTTCACCCTCATCTCGTCCACGCCAAGCTGTACGGCCACGTCCTTCTGCCGTAAGCTCTACAACGAAGCCGACTAGGGCGCATTGCAAGCCACACGATTTGAAAGGGAATCGATGATGGGTTGAGGCGAGGCATACTCTGGTGAAGACAGTTTGCCGGCTGGAGTTATGGAGTTCCACGCGCTCTCGAGCGAGGTCCATGTTGATCAACGTTCAACCGTCTAGCGGGTATTGTTCATTCAGACCACCCCAAGAGGATCAAAGAACGTGTTTGGTCGCCAAAGTGTTCTTGAGCGACAGTGGATTGCCAGGTTTTCAGAAGGTCTGATCCGACTTTCCGCAGTCCTTGCTGCCGTTACGTGTTCCAGCGATCCGGTGCAACCTCGGCCAGGGGACACCGCACTCGTACTTGGTGGCGAGTCTAGTAGCATCGTTGCCGCAAGCATCTCGGAACTGCGCGTGTTCGCTCGTCCAGGACCGGTACCACCGTTCAAAGACGCCTCTGCTTTTGATCGTCTCAGCGGAACGCTCTACATCACCGCATTCGGTAACGCTACGCCACGCTCACTTGTGGTAATCAACGCCGGAACGCTGGGACTCCGCGAACAGATCCCACTGGACACGATCGCAGCACGATCAACCATCGGCTCTCTCTCGGTCCTCGGAAGGCTGGCGATGGCCGTTACGGACAGCGGTCGGTCAATCCTCATTGACGGACAGAAGGCATCGGACCGAGGAATTGTGCGCGTAGACAGTAGAACGTTGGTGCCAGTCGCCTTTGCGGGTCCATTCGTCGCCGTACCGGGCGGACTGACCTTCACGCAGTCACCGCTATATCCGAACGGTCTCCTCTTGCTTCTCGGAACGAGGTCAACGTCGGGAGCAACGCGTCAGGATTTGGTATTCGTTCTAGATCCGTCAACCCTGGCCGTAAGCGATTCGTTCGCACTCACACCGCCGAGGGATGCTGGAGCCTCCCTGTCGCAGGCGGTTGTGCCTTCGACCGGTCGTGAGCTGTATGTCCTAACAGTTGACTCCATTCTGCGGTTCGATCTCGCAACGAAGCGAGTGCTCGGTTCAACCGCGCGCCATTCTCCTGGCACACTATGTGCCTCAAACGATGGCTCTCGCTTGTATCTCACCGATCCTGGCGACGGCCGTGACACACCCGGATCTGGGCAAGTTGCTGTGTTTGATTCGCAGCTTCGCCGTCTGCCGGCCTTGGATCTCCGTGCTCAGCTGGGGAATGGTGTCCCACCGGTTCTGAACTCATGTGCTTCCAGCACCGACGATCGATTGCTACTCGTCTCCGCTGGCAGCGCATCCCGAGGGCCTCTGTTCGATCCACAGCCTGGTCGGCTGGTGGTCGTTGACCTGTCCAGACAGACCGCATCCGCGATCGATCTTGGAGACTGGAGCAGCCGCGAAGTCATCGTTCCGTAGGTGATGGCGGAATAGAACCAACCTCAATACGGAGAGGCCGCTGTGAAACGCATCAAGCTCGCCGCGATCATCACAGGTGTAGGGCTGATGGCATTGAGCTGCGCAAGAGACGATCATGTTGGTCCCCCAGTGGAACCATCACTCAGGTCTCAGGAGGCCCAGGAGGACCGCCCCTTCTACTACTATCAGCAAGACCGTGTCTATCTGGACGTGGACACCACAAGCTTCATCGTGAAAACAGATCTTGTTGCGCCTGCTGCAGCGCTGCGTGATGTGCTGAGCGGTCTTCCGGAGGCTGCAACCACCAGCGTGATGCAGGCGGCTCAGCATTACATGGTCCGGCTTCCGGTCGGGATTACCCGGGATGGGCATCGCGCGGCCTTGGCGCGCCTGCGTGCCGACAATCGCTTCCAGTTCGCCGCTCCCGCGCTACGTTCTGCGGAGTACAATTCCAGCGTCACCCTGGTAAACCGACTTGCCGTTCAGTTCAAGGGAAGCGTGGGACGAGGGGCTGTCGATTCTCTGCTGCAACGACTGAACTTGACGGTCCTACGCGAGCCGGCCCCGGATTCGGGATTCTTCTCCTACGTCCTGCGCTATCCCCACGGTGCAGACCCGCTGGCGATTGCGGCGGAGATGCATACTCATCCCTTGGTGGAGTGGGCTGATCCGGACAAGATCTCTGACCGAAGGCAGTCCGCCCCATCCGATCCGTATTACCCGTTGCAATACTACCTGCGGAATACGGTTTTCCTAAATGGGGTTCGCGTCGATGACAACGTGGAGATGGCGTGGACGATCACGAAGGGTAGCTCATCGATCAAGGTGTACGTGATAGACGATGGCGTAGACCTGCTCCAGCAGGACGTGTTTAGCTGCGGCTCGGAAGCCTCGGGATTCGACACCTTCTGGCCGGATGTGCCGCCCGATGAGAACGCTTTTCAGCCTCATCCTGCGGACGGACACGGCACTTCAGTTGCCGGGATCATCGCTTCTTGTCATGACAACGGCCTTGGGACCGCGGGTATTGCACCGGCCACCGCGCTCGGAGCCGTGCGCATATTCAGAAATGGTCTCCCTAACACTGATCAGCGAATCGCAGATGGCATCAACTGGGCCAGGATAACTGCTGACGTCCTATCGAATAGTTGGGGTGGCGGACCTCCTTCGAACCTGATCACCGGCGCAATCAACAACGCCACCAACCTCGGACGCGGTGGTAAGGGTACGGAGTCGTGTTCTCAGGCGGGAATACGTCCATCCGCTCGTCGAATATCATCGGCCCCGTGACGTACCCAGCTACACTGCCCAACGTGATCGCTGTAGGAGCGATCAACCGGAACGGCCAGGTGACCGACTATTCGCCCGAAGGCACTCAGCTCGACGTCGTGGCTCCCAGCGGACACTTCACGGGTCATTGCATCGGCGATGTCCATACAACGGACCGGTGGGGAAACCCAGGCTGCAATGATGGTGGCCCTAACGGAGTGGATAATAACTTCACGAGCACGTTCTCCGGGACGTCTGCGGCGGCCCCTCAAGTCGCAGCTGCGGTTGCACTGCTTCTCTCCAACGAGCCCGGCCTGACTTGGTCGTCCGTCCGTTCGAGGGTTTCCCAGGCGTCGGTGCCTTGGGGTCCTTCCATTAGGTTCGGCGCTGGAAAACTCGACATCGACCGCATGCTGTGGCCGTACAACCCAGTGGGGGCAAACGTGACGGGTGTGGAGCTCATTACCCAAAAGGGCACCTACACGTGGCAGTCGAACCCGACCGGCGGCAGTGGTGCCTATACGTATCAGTGGAAGCTCCGAAACCTGCCAAGCGGGACGGTCGAGAACCTTGGCACGCAGTCGAGTCAGAAGCGCACTGTCTACGCCGGCACAGGTCAGTTTCAAATGATTGTTACCGTAACGTCTGTTGGTAGGAGCGCAACAGACACGCTGAATGTTACCGAGTGCATCGGACAGCCAGGTGGCTGTTACGACCCGTAAACTTTACGTACTAAAGTGCCGTCTCGGGGAGGCGGGTAAGACTGACGCGCCTCCTCTTCTTGGGCTATCACCGTGTCTTGAAGATCGCACGGACGATCGCCGACCTCGACAGGGCGGCCGAGCTCCAGCCGAAGCATGTGAGCGAGGCGATCCAGTATCGGAGTCTGGATCGTCGCGGAGTGGGGTGAAGGCCTTCCGGAGGTGGAATGGAACATTGGGACGGAACGGAGCGGGCGGCTGAGCCCACCTGTGCCCCGATGCCCACGATGCAGTGGGTGATGGCTCATCCGCGCCCGGTGGGTGCGGCGGGCCTTGCGGGATGAGTCACGCTGTGTCGCGGGAACCGTCATCGGTGGCGCGAAAACGACCTTGTTACCGGGTGCGGTTGGTTGAAAATTAGAGTTGGCGCCGCCAGTCCCTACCTGGCTGGTTTCTCGTCTTGACCACGATGATCACTTCCATGCCGAGATCTTCGACCCCGAAGCCCAATGACTGACCCCCCACTCCGGTCGCTGGTGCCAAAGTGGCTGGTTTTCGCAGCACTTGGGCTTTGCGCAGACGCCCGGGCCACGCAGACGACGAATCAACAGATCGCACTCGTCTTGGCAAGGCTCGAGGCGCGTCGAGCAATAGCTGTCATCGATCGCAGCACACGGGCAGAACGGCGAGTGTATGCAACGTCTGGTCGAGTCCTCACGGACCTGACGGTATCTCCCAAGAGCACATACTTGGCCGTCCTCGAGCATGCCGAAACGACGTCCGGCCGTTTCGAGGCTCGAGTGGTGATTCTGACGGTGGAGGGGAAAGCGGTTCGGAAGTCTGCCCGCGAGGCGCACAGGTACACGTGGTGCTGCGACGGATCGAGTCTCGCATACGTCGCGGGACGAGACAACGAGAGCGACCTCGGGTTCGTTCCGGAGGGAGTCTTCATCCTCGACGTGACATCGGGCGAGGAGCGGTCGGTTCCCGGATTGGAGAAGGCCTATGTCGCGCACTGGGCCTCGTTCGACACCTCCCTATACGTCAGGAGCACGGGACCGGTCCGTGTGTATCGCTACCAGGTTCAGACTGGAAGCCTTACCCCCTCGTCTCATCTCGACATTTTCTTCTCGCCGGCGGGAGACTACTACCTGCATTTCCCTGACGATGAAAGCCGCGCCCGACTGCGCGACGCCCGTTCTGATCGAGAGGTGCCGCTGCCAGATCCCGCACTGATGAGGGTGCCAGGCTGGTGGGTGGATCGAGGCGACCACACGGACGAGCTTCGACTGGTTGGCTGGGCACTCGGGACGGGGAGCGTACTGCTGTTCACGCGCGGCAAGGCTGTCGCCTACGGGCAGGCGCCACCCGGAGGCATTAGGCTGGCTCGTCGTGAACCAATAGAACACTTCCTCTACGACGTTGGACGCCGCAGAGTCGTCCGTCGCTTCTCAGGAGAGATTCCCGCGTGGAGTGCCCCACGAGGCGCATTGCCGGTTCTCTCTAAGGGCCGCATCGATGTCATCGTTAAAGAATAGAGAACTATCGTCTGGCAGAAAAAATGATTAGGCGCTTGACTTTGGTTGCAGGGCTCGTCCTAGGACTCGCCTCGACGGTTTCTGGGCAGAGTGGGTGTCTTGCTCCGGATGACCCCTCAGGGCGCATAGTGGCGTTTGTGACGTTCATCCTCACAGACACGAGCCAAGCCTCGACTACGAGGCAAACCTCGGACAGCGCACGCAATGATCTCGAATTTCAGATCCGGCAAGTGGACGCCGCTGATCTTCTTGGATCGATCCTACAAGATCCTCAAGTCGGTCATGGCTTTCTGACGCTCTCACGACAAACAGGCGTTGCCTGGGCCTAGAACTATGGCTAGACCGCCGGACATCGGTGCAGAGTGTAGGCTAGAAACATCGATCGCTTCGATATCGCCCGCACGGTCGCGGATTTGGACGGGGCGGGCGAGCTCCAGCCGAAGCATGTGAGCGAGGCGATCCAGTATCGCAGCTTGGATCGCCGCGGCATCTGTTAGTGGGATGTCGTCCGCACCCCTGGCGGCTCGCCGGGACCTTCCGCACATTGTCGACGATGCCGCAAGAACGACACCGGCAAGCCAAGGCGTATGCGCGTCCACCGTTGCCGCCCGACGAGCCGGCGCGGATGGAGGCGCTGCGGCGCTACGGGGTGCTGGACACACTCCCGGAGCAAGCGTTCGACGACCTCACGCTGCTCGCCGCCCACATCTGCCAGACGCCGGTTGCGCTGATCAGTCTCGTCGACACCGAGCGACAGTGGTTCAAGTCCCGGGTCGGCTGGGACGCCTCGGAGACGCCGCGGGACGTGGCCTTCTGCGCCCACGCCATTGTCGCGCCCGGCTCATTGGTCGTGCCTGACGCGCTCGCCGACGAGCGGTTCGCGCACAACCCGCTGGTGCTGGCCGAGCCGCATATTCGCTTTTACGCCGGCGCGCCGCTGCATGCCCCGGACGGGCACGCGCTCGGGACACTGTGCGTGATCGATCACGTGCCGCGCGAATTCACCACGGCGCAGCGGACCGCGCTGGAAGCCCTATCGCGTCAGGTGATGGCGCAGCTCGAATTGCGGCGCTGCCAGGTGCAGCTGGAGCGAATCCGCGCCGACGCCGCCCCTCGCTCATGAGCCGCTGGTGAAAAAAACCCTCAGCTCGGGACGGATGCTGGCGGCGCTCTCCCGCGAATCGAATTGTTTCGCTGTGGCCGTCGCGCTCTCGTCGCCGATCAGGATCCAACCGAAGTTGCTCGCGGGATCGGCGAGCCACCCCTGGACGTCGGCCACCAGCTGGGCCGTGGATCCCCACACGTAGGGCCCCACATTGCCCACCGGGACGCTCGCGCTGGCGGCTGCCGCGAAGTCGCCGCCCGGCGCGGCCCACAGATCGGTATCATATGGTTCGCCTCATGTTGAGCGTCAGGCGCACACTGTCGATGATGGCGGCCGCCGGGATATTGCCGCTCGTCAGATCGAAATAGAGCACGGCACGCCGGACGAAGCCGTCGTTCGTCACGCCCGCGAAGATGAATTGCCCCGCGCCGTTGCTCAGCGTGCCCGCAGGGTCCTCGTACAGGGTGTTGTCCCGATCGGGCGCGAGAGTCATGCCAGCGTCGGGTGGAGGAGTAACCTCCTCGCTGGCGCAGGCCGCTGCTACTCCAGCGAGGATGGTCGCGGCCGCGGCTCGAAAGCGGCGCAGCGGGTTCATAGTCCGGAACCCCTACCGCAGCGCGACGATGCGCCACCCCATCGGCGTCTGCCGCAGTGTCGCCCGCCAGCTGACGGGCTGCCGCCCGGAGGCGCCGCCTCGCATTTCGGTATAGTCGTAGTGGCCCTGGAGCGTCGCCTGCGCCTCACCGGGACCGTTGCGATCCACCCCCGCAACGCTCAGCTGCATCGTGACGTCGCGGACACGCAGGAACAGCTCGCCCCATTCCTGAGACTGCTGCTCGGTGACGCCCGGGTACGCCTGCCGGATGCGGGGCAGGCTCTTCGAGTTGAACGCGCCGGCAAATTCCAACGCGGCCTGCTCGACCTCGCCGCGCAATCCCCCTCCCTGACCCCCGCGGGCCCTCGGTCGACCCTGCGCATTCCGCTCGGCGGTGTTCCACCGATCCATCGCCGTGGCGAGGCGGGAGGTGGCTTCCGCAAAGCGATCCTGGCGCGACAGCGCATCCGCGGCGCGCGCATCAGCGTCTCCAGCGGCCAGCTCTTGCGGGGTGGCGCCAGCCGCCGCGGCGCGCATCCGCCGGCTGAGCGCACGCGCCTCCGCGATGTGGAACGCCGTTTCGGAGAGTGTATTCCGGGCCGCTGGCGGTGTCGGCCGCACCGTGGGAGTCGCGCGCGTTTCCGGCACCGCTTTTGTCCCCCGCCCGGTGTCGCCTGCCGCCACAGGAGGCGCGGTGGTAATCCGTACCGTTTCGGCGGGCGATGCCTCCACGACCTTCACTGTCTCCACCGCGGCCGGAGCGGGCGGTTGGGTCGCCGTCGCCCCTGACCCGCGACCCAGCAGCCACCAGGCGGCCACACCGACGACCGCGACGGCGGGGAGCGCCCACAGCATCGGCGACAACCGGCGTGCGGCCGGTGTCGCGCTGACCACGCGCGGCGGAGTAGTCCCGGTACGGGTCGGGGGCCGGCGATCCTTGGGCGCGGTCGTGCGCGTCGCCGGGGACGGCGCGGCGCGGCTCAGCGGTACGGGACTCATGGGCGTGCGAATCGTTTCGGCCGGGCTCGACGCGCGCCCGCCTGCCAGCTCGACCAGCTGGGCGCGGATCGGGTCATCGTGGCCGATCGGCGTTCCCCCCAGCGCGGTGACGGCAGTCTGGATGTCGGGCCAGCGGGATTCCGGGTCCTTGGCGAGCATGTGCATCACCGCAGCAGCGACCTCCGGGGGACAGTCGCCGCGCAAGTCGGTAATCGGCGGGGGGGTTTCGTGGACATGCGCGAACAGCAGCCCGACGGTCGTCTCCGCCTGGAACGGGACCTGGCCACCCAGCATCTCGTAGGCCACGATGCCGAGCGAGTATTGATCCGACGCGCCGGAGAGCTCGCGTTTGGCCGCGCACTGCTCGGGACTCATGTACGACGGGGTGCCGATCGTCGCGCCCGTCTGCGTGAGTCCCTGCGACTCGGAGACCTTGGCGATGCCGAAGTCGGTGACCACCGACCACCCGTCGGCATCGATCATGATGTTGGCGGGTTTCACGTCGCGGTGCACCACGCCGCGGCGGTGCGCGTACCCGAGCGCGGACCCGACCTGATACAGGATCGCCTGCACGAGAGGGATCGGCATCTGTCCGAGCTGGTGCACGATGGATTCCAGCGAGCGCCCCTCGACGAACTTCATCACGAAGTAGACGATCTCCGGGCTTTCCCTCACCGCGTAGATCGGAATGATGTGCGGGTGACTGAGCGACGCCGCCGTGCGGGCCTCGCGCTTGAAGCGCTCGACCATCCCTGCGGCGCTGAACAGCGCGGGCGACATGACCTTGATCGCCACCTTGCGATCGAGCGCGATCTCATGGGCGAGGTACACCGACGCCATCCCGCCGTGGCCGAGGTCGCCGCGGATCTCGTACTCGCCGACCGTGGCACGGCGTAGGGCGTCCACCAGGCTTCCCTGGGAGACGGTCATGCGGGCCGCGTCGGGTGCGGGCGTGTAGGCGGTGGCAACCTGCCCTTGTTGGCCGGATACGTCGGCGCCGCACTTGCTGCAGGCCCGGGCGCCGGCGGGGACGGGCGTGCCGCAGCGTGAGCAGAACGCCATGGGTTCGGTCATCGGGTGGGGAGGCGACGGGTCATCAGGTCAATATATTCTCCCGACTCTCCTACGGACTAGTCGCTCGACCCATTTACGCTCACCGAGCGGGACGGCCACTTCTACGGTCGCGGGACGAGCGACATCAAGGACATGGCGGCGATGTTCGTGGCCACGCTGCTGCGTCTGAAGCGCGCGGGGTTCGTCCCCGACGGCGACATCATTGTGGCGCTCACGGCGGGGGAGGAGTGGGCGCGGACTACATATTCGCGCGCATGGCCGCGACGAGCGCATCCCGGTGCGCGAATATTACGCCGGTGCGGAGTTCACGTATCGATTCGTCAAGGCGCTGGCGACCGCGCGACGCTAGGCGAGCACGTCGCGATTGCGACGCAGTGGGGTCCGCCGTATGATTGGTCGCCTATCACCGACTGGAGGAGTCATGCGGGGCCGTGTCGTGGTCGCTTGCGCCGCGCTGGTCGTCACCGCGCTTCCGCTACGCGCTCAGGGATTGCGGGAGCAGATCAAGCAGCTGTTCACCTTCGGGAGCTGTGGCGAGATCATCTGCCTCTCGAATCTGACCGGGGGCCATGGCGACCACTACAAGCCGGCCGCCGATTTGAACGGCACGGCGTTCATTACGTTCGTCTCGAGCTCGATCGGGATCAGCGTTGCCAACACGCCGATCAGCTCCTCGTCGAGCGGCACGACCTTTCGGTTCGAAGGCGGGGTGCCAGTGAAGACCTCGACCTCTGCCGGCCCGATCTTCGCCGAGCGCGCCCAGACGCTGGGACGCGGCCGCTGGTTCGTGGGACTTGGGCTGACGCAGATGAATTTCGAGCGGCTGCGCGGCATCCCGCTGCAGGGCATCACGTTCAACTTCACCCACGAAGACAGAGGCGACTCCGCCACCGGCGCCGGGATCGACACGCTGGGCATCCCCACCTTCGAGAACGATTTCATCAGCGTGAGGGTCGCGATGGACGTCTCCCTGCTCGTCGCGTCCTTCTCGCTGACCTACGGCCTGGTGGACGGTGTGGACCTGGGCCTCACGATTCCGTTCGTGAGAACGGCGGTGCGCGGCAACAGCGTGGCCCAGCTCGTCCCGGCGGGCGGGACGATCCTCCACTACTTCGGCGGCACCGCGAGCAACCCGGTGCTCACGGCCGTGTCGTCGGCGTCCGGCGCGGCAACCGGCATGGGGGACATCGAGGGCCACTTGAAGCTCAACCTCGCCCAGGGGAGCACGATCGGCGTGGCGCTGTTCGGATCGGCGCGCTTCCCCACGGGGGACGAGGCCAACCTGCTCGGCTCGGGGGCGTTCTCCGGCCGTGGCCTGGGCATCGTGTCCGGCCGCTTCGGCACCTTCAGCCCGCATTTCAACCTCGGGTACACCGTCCGCGACGCGCAGGACCAGACCAGCTCGGTCGACGCGGCCCTTGGCTTCGACGCGCTGCTCGCCTCCTGGGCGACGATGGTGGTCGACGTCTTGGGCACGTGGCAGATCGGCCAATCCAAGCTCAGGGTTCCGCCGCCCGTCTTTTATCTGGCCCAAGGCCGTAGTCTCGATGTCACTAACATTCCCAGCCAGTCCGACGACTACATGAGCCTGAACGTCGGCTTCAAATTCCAGACCAAACGCGGTATCCAGATCGTCACCAGCGCGCTGTTTCCGCTGCGCGACTCGGGGCTGCAACCGAGCGTGGCGTGGACGGGCGGCTTGGAGTACAACTTCTAAGCGGTCGGGGACGACGCCTCTAGTTGTTCAGCGCCCCGTTGTTGATCCAGGCGCGGATGATCTTCTGCTGGGTGGTGTTCAGCCCGCTCGTGCCGGGCGGCATGAACGTGCTGCAAATCCCTGCGTCGAGGATGCGGCGGTACATGACGCTGTTGGTGGCATTGCTGGCCTGCACGCGTTGGAAGCCGGGGTTGCAGGTTGCGGTGACCCCCACGGTGGACGCTCGCGAGCTGCCGGCAGACAGATTCGGGGCTGTGCCCCCGGATACGTGGCAACCCGCGGTCGCGCAGCTAGCGGTGTAGATCGGCTGCACGTCTCCAGACAGCGTGTAGAACGCGGACGCGGAGAAAGACGTCGAGCCGGCGCCGGCGGTCGAGGCGGATAGACTGTTGCTGAACGTCCCATCCGCGTTCTCAGTCCCCGTGCTGCCGAGCGTCCAGCTCGTCACTGTGGCGATGCCGATCGCGTCGGTGGTCGCGGGGCTGCCGGTGACGCTCCCGCCTCCGCTCGGAGTGAAGGTCACCGAGGCCGACGGCACGGGGTTCAGGAACGCGTCGCGGACGAGGACTGACGGATCGGTGGCGACCGCCGTGCCAACGCGGACGGTCTGGCTGTTCCCGGCGTTGACGACGATGGAGCTCGCCGCGGCGGCGGTGACCGTCACCAACGCGTTGTCGGTGATGCTCCCCCCACCGGTGCCGTTCACGCTCGCCGTCGCGGTCTTAGTCTCCGCCTTCGTCGTGGAGAACGTTCCCGTGGTCTGCCCGCTCGCGTTCGTGAGGCTACCCGGCTGAGTGACGGTGTTGCCCGTCACCGGGCTGACGGCGATGGTCACCGTGCGCCCGCTGACCGGGTTCAGGAACTGGTCACGCACAGTGACCGTGATAGTCGAGAGGGTCGAGCCGCTGCTGGCCGCGATCGGGCTCGTCGCCGTGACGACTGATGAGCCGAGCAGCGTGTTGACGTCCGGGTTCACCGTAACCGCCGCCGTCTGGGTGAGCGTACCCGAACCGGTGACGGAGCCACTGATCGTCTTCGCCTGGGCCGCCGTCGACGAGAACGTTGCGGAAAAGACGCCGCTCGCGTCCGTCGTGCCGGACGCGCCAGGCGCGAACGCGTTGGCCGTGCCTGTCGAGGACAGCGTCACGGTCCTGCCGGCGATCACGTTGCCGAATTGATCCTTGACCGTGGCCGTGATGGTGGACGCCGTGCCCCCGCCGGTGGTGCACGACGCGTTGCACGCCGTGATCTGGCTGCTGCTCGCCGTGAGCGTGGACACGGACAAGCTCACCGCGCCGGGCGACGACGCGGCGACGAACCGCACCGGACTCCCGGTCAGCCCGGACGACGTGGCCAGCAGCGTATCGTTGCCGACGATCTGATCGAGCGTCCAGGACGTCACCGTCGCCACCCCCGTGACGCCGGTCGACGGCGATCCGCCCATCACGCTGCCGCTCGCCGCCGAGCTGGGGGCGAAGGTAACCGCCACGCCCGACACGCCGTTACCGCCCCGGTCGGTAACCTTCACCGATGGGATCGGCGACACCGTCGTATTCACGGTCCCGGTCAGGCCGATCGAGCTGTTCGCCGCGATGGTGGTTGGGTTCCCGGGGTTCGCGGTCGCGGTGAATGTCACGGGGGACCCGGACGGCACGCTCGCAGTCGCCTGCACGGTCTGCGTTCCGGCCGTCGTGCCGAGGGTGCGCGTGACCGAGGCGGTCCCACCGGCGTTGGTCGCGACGACCACCGGTCCCGCCATGCCGTTGATCGCACCACCGCCCGCCGTGATGGTGAACGTCACGTTGACCGCGCTTACCGGGTTGCCGAACTGGTCGGCGACCGACACGGCGTACGGCGTCGGCAGGGTGGTGCCGATCGTGTCCGCCTGGCCGTCCCCGCCCTGGAGCGCCAGGGCCTGCGGCGCGCCGGTCGTGGCGGTGGCGGTGAACGTGGCTGGCGTGAGCGCGCCCGCCGTCGCCGTCATGGTGTTGCTCCCCGACGTGGTGCCGAGCGTCCACGCGACGGACGCGAGCCCGGCTCCGCTGCTACTCACGTTCGTGACGCTGCCGCCGTTCACCGTGCCACCGCCGGAAGTGACCGCGAAGCTCACGGTGACGCCGGGCACCGGGTTGCCGAACTGGTCGGTCACGAGAACCCTGGGCGGGGTGGACACTGCGGTTCCGACCGTGGCGCTCTGTCCGTCGCCTGCCTGTTTCGCGACCGACGCAGGCACGTCCGGGTTGCCGGTGGCGGTGAACGTCACCGGGGTGAGCGCGCCGGATGTCGCCTGAAGAACGTTCGGTCCAGCCGCGGTACCGAGCCTCCAGCTTCCGACTGTGGCGATGCCGCTCGCATCGGTCGTCGGGTTGAGACCCGTTCCGCTGCCGCCGCCACCCGTGACCGCGAAGGTGACGCCCGCGCCGGCAATCGCGTTGCCGTAGGCGTCCTTGACGATCACGGCCGGGGGCACGGAGACGGTGGTGTTCACGGTGGCGCCCTGACCGTCGCCCGCCTGCTTGGCCAGTTGCGCCGCGTTGCCGTGGTTGGCGGTGGCGATGAACGTCACCGGAGAGCCCGTGAGCCCGCCCACCGAGCCTGTCGCGC
>JBOHST010000178.1:0-5771 GCA_050733375.1 Gemmatimonadales bacterium | reverse complement strand
GGCGAACGCCTTGCCGATCACCACGAGATCGGGCCGTACGCCGTACCGCTCGACCGCGCCACCGATCGCCAACCGGAACGCCGTCTTGATTTCGTCGAACACCAGTACCGCGCCGACGCGCTCCGTTTCCACCCGCAGCGTGTCGAGCCATTCGCGGGTCGGCTCCGTCACGACCAGCGGCTCCACAACCACGGCCGCCAGGCGGTCGGCCCGGTAGCGGATCATCTCCCGCGCCCGCTCGGCGTCGTTGAACGGCAGCTCGGCAAACACCGCCCGAGTCCCCTGCGGCACCCCCTCGGTTCGGCCCTGACACCAGTCGAGCCAGCCGTGGTAGCCGCACCCCAACACCTCCTCACGCCCGGTCGCGACGCGCGCGATTCGC
Source organism: Gemmatimonadales bacterium (assembly GCA_050733375.1). Lineage (GTDB taxonomy): Bacteria > Gemmatimonadota > Gemmatimonadetes > Gemmatimonadales > GWC2-71-9 > DASTHG01. The sequence goes on along the minus strand of JBOHST010000178.1, from coordinate 5,389 downwards.
ACCGCGGCGGCGACCGCCTCGGCGCCCGTCTTCAGGAACCGCACCCGTTCCATCCAGGGGAGCCGCTGCGCGAGTGCTGTGGCGAGCTGCTCCTCCTCGACCGGCGGCAACGCGCCCACCACCCCGGCAGCCAGCGCGTCGCTGGCCGCCCGGTGTACCGCCGGGTGCCCGTAGCCCAGAGCCACGGCACCCAACGCCATCACATAGTCGAGGTACTCGCGACCGGCAGCATCCCATACGCGAGCGCCCGCGGCACGGACCATCTGCGCGGGCAGGCCGGCATCGCCGGCCACGCCGAACAGCGCCTCCGGGCGCTTACTGCCGGTCGAGGTGAATCCCGGAACGCGCCAGTCGCTCACGGTATTTCACCACCTCGATCGCCATCGCGCGGAGCAACTTCGCTTCGCGCTGGTCCAACGGCACGCGGTGCGTGATTTCCCGCACCGTGCGCATGATGTGCTCGCGGTCACGGATCTTGAAGAACTCGATCGACTCGAGGGCTCGCTCGGTGTCGGCGAACAAACGCTCGATCTCTTCAACTGTCGCCGCCTCCACGACCCGGCGGGGGGGTTTGAACGGCCGGGTTTCGTCGCCACGCGCCAGGGCCAGCTCGTACAGCATCAGCACCACCGCGTGACCGAGGTTGAGCGAAGCATACGACGGGGATGAGGGAATGGTGACGATGCGATGGCACCGGTCCAAGGCCTCGTTGCTGAGACCCTTGTCCTCGCGACCGAACAGCAGCGCCACCCAACCCGCTGTTGCCGCCGCGACGACCTCCCCCGCGGCCTCCCGCGGCCGCTGCAGGTTCCGCTTTGCCGTCCGGCCGCGCGCCGTGAATCCGACCACGTGCACGCAGTCGGCCAGCGCCCCGTCGAGCGTGTCGAACTGCCGTACCCGTGACAGGATGTCGTGCGTCTGATGCGCGATTCCCTCGACGCGGTGCGGCTCGTATTCCCGCGGATTCACGAGCCGCAGGTCCCTGAACCCAAAGTTCTTCATGGCGCGCACGACGTGCGCGATATTGACGAGGTCCTGCGGCTCGTTGAGGACCACGAGGACGCCCATCGTCGTCATCCCAGGAGCTCCAGCACGCCAAACCGCTCCGGGTCGTATCGATCCCCCCGCAACCACACCCATCCGTTCCCACCGCTCCACACGAGCTGGCCGGCGCGCCGCTGGCGTCCCGGGAGCATCTCGTTTACGATCAGATCAAAGCCGATCCGTCCGCCCACGAGGGTCACCAATCCTTCGGGCCACGGAATGGCGAGCGTGACGGTATACCCTTCCGGAGTGCGACGCCACGCGCCGCGAATCGTCTCGGGCTTCCCCGCCGTGCCGCTGGCCATGCGAACCCGGCAACCGTGCCCACCGTCCTCGGGAACGATCACGAATCCGGTGCCCGGTTCGGCTGCGCCATCCAGCGCGCCGAGATACACCTGGAGTCCGTCCGAGTGGATATCGTCCGGCTCGTTGTCCAGGAGCGGCGGTGGTGCGGAGGCAGCACGGAAGCACAGATCCTGCTTGACCACCTCCACCGCCAGATAGAGGTCGGAGTCGTCCCAATTGGCGTGACACCGGGCGGAGAAATCCTCCGGGCCCGTGTAGGGCTCTTCCCCCCGACGGTACTGGTCTTCCAGATCCAGTCGCAGCGGCTCCGAGGCGTCGAAGCCGGCGAGCGTGCCGTCGAGCGCCGGCGGCGCATCGACGCGCAGGGCGGCCGCCAAAGGCCTGGAGGGAGGCTCGAGATTGAGCAGCCGGTCGAAGGGAGGCGTCTCGGCGGCCATGCCCGCGAGGGTGACGCGACCACCGGGACCGTCGATCTCCCACTCCCGACCGGCGAACCGGTGCCGGTCGGTTCCGTGCGGGGTGTCGACCTCGATCAACTCTCCTCGCGCGCGCACGTCCCGCACCGCATTACCCCGCGGTCCGAATTCGAGGGCGGTGACGAACCGCAGGTTCCGACCGCTCGCGCGCAGCAGGTAGAATGGCTCGCGCGTGCGGCGGGTCGGCGCGCCGGGAGCCTCGGCGCGCAGCAGCTCGCCTGGGAAGACAAGGTGCGCCGTGAGCGGTCGGCCCTCCGCCGTCAGCTCCAAGACGATTGGACCCGGTTGAGGGAGCGTGAGTCGCCGCACATCGGATACAAACTCGTCTGCGAGCGCTCCGTCCTCCCACCGGGCCCCGGTCACGTCTCCACGCCCCGCAAAATGCCACGGTAGCTCGACGGTTCGCTCCTCCCGTCCCGTTAGCTCCAGTACGTCGAGCAGGTAGTCCCCCCCGACGACCAGCGTCCGGGTCAACTCTCCGAACCGGCCGCGTGCCCAGCCCCATCCCTGCTTCGCGTCGAACCCCTCCCCACGCGCGTCCCCGGCCGGCTGCGACACCCCGTCCGTCCGCGGGGCATTGTGGGCAAGCGTGGAGCGATACCAGAAGAGATCGCGGGTGACGTACGAACCAGTGCCGAAATCCGGCAGCCAGTAGACCCCGTCCGCGTGCAGCAGCAGGTTGAGCCGATCGGGATGCCCGTGTCCCCCGCCCGCCGCGCCGCACTCGAGGGCGACGTACCGCCCGCCGGTCCGCAACACGCCGAGCCCCTGTCCGGCCATGAACACGCTCGGCGGTGACCACGGCCGCTCGAGCGCGGGCAACTCGGGCGGCATTTCCAGGAGCGCCCACCACGACAGCCGTTGACGGGAGGGTTGGGGGGGGGCCGACTGCTGATCGAGCGGCGCGTCGTGGAGATAGGATTCGAACAACTCCGGGCGCTGGGGCGGCGCGGCGTACGCCGCGTGCAGCCATCCGGTGAGCTCCTCCGAGCGAACCGGTCCCCACTCGCCGCTGCCCAAGCGTCCGAGGCCGACCTCCCACAGCTCGAGGTACATCGGCTGCGTCAGCGACACGCCGAAGCGGGCGTCCTTGCGCGCCGGGAACGTGAGATCGGGCAGCGCGGTGAGCGCCGGAGCGCGCAGCGCCGTGGCGAGGCGCGTGGCCAGCGCCACCCCACCGAAAAAGTCCGCTCCCGCCTGCGCCGCCCATGCGGCGCCGGTCAGCATCCCACGCAGGGCGAACAGATGGTAGTTCTCCCCCTCGTACCACAACCCGTCTTCGCGGTACCCCCGCAGGTGGGCGAGCAGCCCGGTCTCGCTCTCGACCGCGCGGCGCGCGAGGTCTTCGTCCTCGAACCACACCGCGATCGCGCACAGCGCCGCATCGTTCCAGGTTTGGCGATTGGAGAACCCCTCGTCGTACTCCCCGATGAGGTTTGCCGCTTCGTCAGCGACGCCGTGCACCGCGCGCGTCGTCTGCTCGTCGAGGTGCCCCGCTTCGCGCAGCAGCGCCGCCGCGGCGAGGTAGTTCAGGACCCAGATCGACTCGAGGTAGGTCGAGAAGAACAGCCGCGAGGGACCCAGCACGTTGTCGCGGTTCGGGTAGCGAAAGTACCGCTCGCCGTAAGCGCGCAAGATTTCCGCCGAGCGCGCCGCGGCGGCGGGTGAATCGTCCGTGAGCGCGGCGAGCGCCGCAAGCTCGACGGCGCGCTCGGCAAGCCAGAGGTGCTGATACTTCGCCCACGCGCGCGTGTGCCGCTCGCCGCGATAGCGTCGGCCGCACGATGGGCAGGCGTGCTCGTCCGGGCTCCACGGGTCGAAGGCGAGCGCCGTTCCGTCCTCGGGGCAGCGGCCGCCGTCCACGGAGAGCAGGGCCTTGACCTCCGGGATCGGCGGCAGCCGCCCCATCGTCCGCTCGTTGCGCGCCGCCACATGGCGCGCCAAGGCCTGGAGGTCGACCGAGCCGGCGATCGCGGCGTGACGCGCGGTGAGCTGCTCCGCGGTCACCACGCGCGTGCTCCTTCCCAGCACCAGCGCACCGGCAGGACGGTCGCACCGGCCCGGCGTGCCGCATCGGGCGCCGCGTTGCCCTCGGCGCGGGCGAGGAAGAACATCGAGCCGCCTGCCCCGGCCCCGGCCGCCTTTCCGCCCAGCACCTTCACTTCTCGCATCGCTTGTTCGAGCTGCATCATCGCGGCGGTTCGCATTTCGGCGGCCAGGGCTTGCTGATGGGTCCAGTTCTCGGCGAGCAGGGCGCCGACGCGCGCGAGATCGGCCGCACGCAGCGCCTCCGCCATCGCCAGCGCGATGTCCTTCAACCCCTCGAGCGACCCGGTGACGGTCCGGTCGCCGCGCTCGTACGCGCCCATCACGCGGGCGATCGTGGCGCCTGAGACACGCGAATGGCCGGTATAGCACAACACGATCCGCTGCTCCAGTGCCTGCGCGAACGCGGGATCGAGCGAGATCGGCTCAATGCCCACGTCGGGATCGTGAAAGCTCAACCGATGGAACCCGCCGAGCGCAGCCGCGAGCTGATCCTGGCGACCGCCCGGAATGCCAGCCTCCCGGGTCTCGAGCAGCCACGCCTGCTCGGCCATGTCACGCGGCTCGAGGCGCTCCTGGCGGGCGGCCGTGAGGCACGCGACGAGCGCGACGTCCAGCGACCCGGAGCTCCCGAGCCCCGATCCCGGCGGCACGTCCGAGCGCGACGTCAGGGTGAGGTTGCCGAGCACCGGGAACATGCGCAGTCCGGCTTTGAGCAGGTGCAGTTTCCCATCGAGCACCAGGCCGCCGGCGTTAGCGCATTCGAACGTCTCGCCCAAATCTTCGGACACGAGTCGCACACACGTGCCGCCGAGTGTAAGGTCGACCTGCGTCTGCAGCATGATAGCGGCGTTCACCACCACGCCACCGGCTCGCGCCGAGAACGGGGGCACATCGGTCCACCCGCCGGCGAAGTCGAGCCGCACCGGTGCGGCGGCGCGGAACGCGGTCGGCAAATCCGTGCGCCTCACCATAGACTCAGGCCTCGATCCTCATGGTGCCGTCCACCAGCGAGCGACACTCACCAGCTCACCACGCACGTCCATCGTCACGCCGCGCACCCTACGGTTCATCCCCTGCACGCCTCGCGCATGATACAACCAGGCGACGGGCAGCCGGTCAGCGAATACGCGCTGGGCCGCCGCCGGCTCCGCCGGCGCGCCAATCCCCGCGAGGTCGGCGAGCGGCAGAAGGTAGCCGAGCCCGGGATCACCAGGGATGCCCATGACCGCGGCGTCGAAGTCGTGTCGTGGTCCGTACACGCGATCAAGAAACGCCGACAGCTCGAGCTGTCGGATCGACACGGCGAAGCCAACCGCCGCGAGTCGCGCCTGGAGCAACTGTTCGAGCGCCCCTTCACCACTGCCGACGGTGAGCAGCTCGAGACGCGGCCGACGGCCCGCGAGCAGGCGTCGCGCCGAATCGGGGGCGAACGGGGTGGACGCCGCCGGGACGTAGCCGGGAAGGAACGGCGGATCGGGCCCGTCGGCCGGAGTGCCGAATCCGTACAGAAACCC
>JBOHST010000177.1:0-4545 GCA_050733375.1 Gemmatimonadales bacterium | reverse complement strand
ATGAAGATGGAAAACGAGCTGCGGGCCGCTCGACCGGGGGTAGTGGCAAAGGTGCACGTGGCGGCGGGGACGGCCGTGGAGAAGGGAGCGCCTTTGGTCACATTTGCCGCGGACGATCGCTCGGAACGGTAGTGGGTCAATTTGAACCCACCCGTTGAGCTTCGTGGCACGGAAGTTCGAACGTCCAGTGAGTCATACAGGTGTGTATGAGCTTGAACGGTTGAAGAATGGGGCGGTCCACCGCGCAGGCGCGAGTCTTGCCACATGGGAAAAGGGTTGCTCTATCGTAAGGACAGGAACAACGCTACAACCTTAAGACGCGTAGCAGTAACAGGTTATGGGGGCGCGTGAAACTCTGGGGACATTAGACGAGTAGAACCTTGATGTTGACGAAACGAAAATGGCGCAGTACATACGGGCCTAGACCACATGGACGACTCCAAGATCCCAGAGATTTACAGCGACGGCGTGCAGATCGGGCTAGGCCCTTTCGGCGCGGTACTCTCGTTCACGTTACAGCCGATAGGTCAGACGGGACCCTCGCTGACCCAGGTATGCATCATTCGAATGAGCATCGAGCATGCGAAGGTGCTGGCGATCCTCCTTAAAAAGCAGGTAAAGCAGTACGAGGGTCAGTTGGGTGAGGAACTACCGATTCATCCCCAAGTCTATACCCAGCTTGGAATTAGCAGACAGGAGGACTGGTAACCATGAACACTACCATGAACACTACCATGCCGCTATTGGATCTGTCTCCCGTTGTGGGCGGCCCAGTCGCGTGGACGGTGGGATTGCAGGAAATCATTGACTCCATCAACCGTGGGATCGAGCAGGTTCACCGGGGGAAGGTACGCGAATTGGAGGACACAGACCTAGCCATAGATGACGATGAGTAGTGCCCGGACAGCAAGGGCCTTATCGGATTAACCTGGCAGAAGAGGCGATCGAGCAGGCCGAACGCCTAGGGCGGGGAGATGCGAAGAAGTACAAGAAGCTTCAGAAAGCCCTCCAGCATTTAAGGGACGACCCAAAGTATCCGGGTCTCCACGCCCACAAATGGGATGTTCTCAAGGGTAAGGCTCCCGATGGCGGCGATGTCTGGACCGCCTACGTGGAGAATCGCACGCCCTCAGCATGGCGGATTTTTTACTACTTTCCCCGGAACGAACCCGGTCGCATCACTATTCTCTCGATTGGTCCTCATCCCTAGCGTGGTCCGTCCCGACGTACTAATGTTCCCCTATGCCTAAGCGTTCAAGTAGACCTCCCGCAGACGAAAACTCCGCTGCCTATGATGCAATGGCGCGGTTGACGGGACAGGCTGATCGGCAAGCCCTCCGGCGACAGGCGGCTGCCATCTTGGGGAGTATGGGGGGTCGAAAAGGTGGTCCAGCCCGAGCAAGAGCTCTGAGCGCCAAACGGCGAAGCAGTATCGCCAGGAAGGCGGCTCAGGCGAGATGGAACAAGAAGGGCTAGGAAGCCGCCAATCCTAGCCCTTTTCAGGGCCTTGTGTACTTGACCGCTCAAGCATAGATTGGGTTCATGAACAAGCTCTCAGCTGAACGGCGCACCGCCGTCATTCAAACCCTGGTCGAGGGCAACTCCATCCGCGCCACCTGCCGCATGACGCGCACGGCGAAGGGCACCGTGCTGCGATTGCTGGCTGAAATCGGGACGGTCTGTCGCGCCTTCCATGACCGGACCGTTCGAGGTATCAAGGCCAAGCGGCTCCAGGCCGATGAGATTTGGAGCTTCTGTCACGCGAAGGCCCGCAACGTCCCTGACCGGCTGCAAGGCAAGCCCGGCATCGGCGATCTGTGGACGTGGGTGTGTCTGGACGCGGACAGCAAGCTCGCCATCAGCTACCTCGTGGGACAGCGCGATTCCGGCGAAGCAGCGGTGTTCATGGGCGACCTGGTGTCCCGGCTCGCCAATCGGGTGCAACTCACCACGGATGGCTTTCCGGGCTACCTAAAGGCGGTCGAGCAGGCCTTCGGTTGGAACGGCGTGGACTACGCCATGTTGGTGAAGCTTTACGGGGCTGGCCACGACATTGACCGTGGCTACAGCCCGCCTGTGTGCGTGGGGTGCGACAAACATTGGATCATGGGGAAGCGACAAGGCGAGCGTGTCCACGAGCTTTGTTGAGCGGTCCAACCTCACGATGCGGATGCAGATGCGCCGCTTCACGCGGCTGACCAACGCTTTCAGCAAGAAGGCCGAGAATCACGCCCACGCCGTGGCGCTCCACTTCCTGCACTACAACTTCTGCCGTCCCCACCAGACGCTAACCAGGGCCGCCAAAGGGATTCACCGGACCCCGGCCATGCAGGCCGGGCTCACGGATCGGGTCTGGGCCGTGGCGGATATCGTGGCCCTACTGGACCTAAAGGCGGCGGCGTGAAACTGACCCACTACCCTCGGAACCCTCTGGTTGACAGGGCCTTAGCGCCCCGGGTATACTCCAAGTCTGTCAAATTTCGGGACTGAAATCGAAGCCATGAAGACGTTTACGTTGCGCAAAGAAGACGTCACGCGGCAGTGGTACGTGGTCGACGCGGCCGGGCAACCGCTCGGTCGGCTGGCGAGCCGTGTCGCGCAGATCCTGCGTGGCAAGCACAAGCCGACGTTCACGCCACACCTGAACGGTGGCGATGCGGTGATCGTCGTCAATGCAGAACAGGTGAAGCTGACCGGACGGAAGCTCGATCAGAAGCGGTACTTCCGCCACACGGGGTACATGGGACACGAGCGGTTCACGCCGGCCAAGAAGGTGCTCGGCAAGCACCCCGAACGCGTTATCGAACAGGCGGTGTGGGGCATGCTGCCAAAAACGACGCTGTCACGTCAGCATGTGAAGCAGATGCTCAAAGTGTACGCCGGACCAACGCACCCGCATGCAGCCCAGCAGCCGCAGTTGCTCCTGGTCGCGGAGACGAAATGACCGAGACGCCGGAGCTGCGCTGGCACGCCGTCGGGCGGCGGAAGGAAAGTGTCGCACGGGTCTACCTGACTCCCGGGTCGGGCAAGTGGAACATCAACGGCCGGACGCTGGGTGACTTCTTTCCACGCGCTTCGCTCGTGTCGCACATCCAACAGCCATTCACGGCTACCGACACGCTGGGGGCCTTCGACGTCAAGGGGATCTGTCGCGGCGGGGGCGTGACGGGGCAGGCGGGGGCGATGCGGATGGGAATCGCCCGGGCGCTGTGTCTCGCGGACGATCGGCACCGGAAGAAGCTGCGCGAGCAGGGACTACTCACCCGCGACCCGCGCGCGGTGGAGCGGAAGAAGCCGGGCCGTGCGGGCGCGCGCAAGCGGTTCCAGTTCTCGAAGCGGTAGGAGAGCGATCAGCCATCAGCTATCAGCCGTCAGCTACTGATGGCTGACGACTGAGGGCTACGGCTCAACACACACGTCGCTCGATCTCGTGCTGGGTCCCTGCTGCGGTGGGGTTGCACGGGAGATGACGGCGGCGGCGGACTAAAACCCGTGAAAGGGAGTGCATGACGCAGCCTCAGGTGCAGGATCTGCTGGAAGCGGGGGTCCATTTCGGCCATCAGACGCGCCGTTGGAACCCGAAGATGCGCCGGTTCATTTTTGCCGAGCGCTCCGGCATTTACATCATCGATCTTCAGAAAACGCTACGGCAGCTCGAACAGGCGCAGGAGTTGCTGCGCAGGGTCGTGCTGCGCGGTGAAGGCGTCCTGTTTGTCTGCACCAAGAAACAGCTCAAGCTGATCATCCAGACCGAAGCGCAGCGGGCCGGGGGGTTTTGGGTCACCGAGCGCTGGTTAGGTGGGACGTTGACCAACTTCCAGACGATCAAAAAGCAGATCAAGCGGCTGAAGGAGCTGGAACAAGGATCGGCCGAGGGCGAATTTGAGCACTATACGAAAAAGGAGCAGCTGCTGCTCGATCGCGAGCGGGTGAAGCTCGACAAGAACCTGTCGGGGATCAAGCAGATGAACCGGCTGCCGGGCGCGCTGTTCGTAGTGGATGCGAAAAAGGAGCGGATCGCGGTTGCCGAGGCGAACAAGCTCGGCATTCCAGTCGTGGCGATCGTGGATACCAACGCCGATCCGGATCTGATCACCGTCCCGATTCCCGGCAACGACGACGCGATTCGCGCGGTGTTGCTGATCTCGACGTCGATTGCCGCGGTGATCGCCGAAGCCCGCAGCCAGCAGCCACTGCGAGATGCGACCGACGACGCCGAGGCGGTGACCTATTCGACGGAGACCGGGGTCGAGGCGGAGTCGGAGAGTGATCGCAAGAAGCGGGTGGCGCGACGCAAGCGCCGGCCCAAACCGGAGGCGATTGCGGCGCGGCTGAAGGGCGACGAAGCGCCCGCCACGGTCGAGCCGGCCGCCGGGGGCGAAGCCTAGCTTCCGCGCGGAGGACCAGGGGGCAGTCGATGACCGCCGCCGCCCTACCGAGCCAGACGGCTGCGAGGGCGGCGTTCTTTATGAGGAGTGACCACAGTGACGACGGTGCGTGACGTGTCGACAAAACTGATCGCAGAGCTCCGGGCCCGAACGGGCG